>CAZRUL010000016.1:0-17346 GCA_964603245.1 uncultured Piscirickettsiaceae bacterium | reverse complement strand
GCGAGCGCATCGGCCGCATCGGACTGCGGGGCTTTGTTGAGCTTGAGAATGCTTTGCACCATAAACGACACCTGCGCCTTAGCCGCGTGCCCCCTGCCTGCGACGGTTTTTTTAATCTGATTCGGACTGTATTCCACCATTTCAATCTGACTGTAGCCCGCCGCTGCAATAATCGCCCCGCGTGCGTGTCCGAGTTTAATCGCCGCATCAGGATTCGGACGGTCGGGACGCATAAAGGCACGCTCAATCACCACAATATCGGGCTGATGTCGTTCGATGATTTGATGGATTTCAATAAAAATCGTGGTGATGCGCTGGGTGAGCTCACCTTGGGTGCGAATGCAGCCGCTGGACACATAACTGAATTTGAGTTTGTCGGCTTCAATCAGTCCAAACCCTGTGATTCTTGAGCCAGGGTCTACGCCTAAGATTTTTTTCATTGTGTGCTTTAAAAAGATTTTGAATGAATGTTTAGTGGATTTTAAATGGAAAAGACTTTAAGTGACAATGGACGAGCGCGCCCTTAAAAACCCATCGGCGGATTATGCTATAATCTCGCGTTTTAAATTTTATAAGGAAAACACTGTGGCAGTATTAGAACTTAACAAAAAGAATTTTGACGCAACCATTCAAAACAACACGCTGGTGGTTTTGGACTTCTGGGCGCCGTGGTGCGGGCCGTGCAAACAATTTGCGCCGACTTATGACAGCGTCTCCGAGAAATTCACGGAGATTGTGTTTGCCAAAATCAACACCGAAGAAGAGCAAGAGTTGGCGGGCAATTTTCAAATTAGATCGATTCCAACGCTGATGATTTTCAGAGATCAAATCGCTATTTTCTCGCAACCTGGCGCGATGACTGGCGCGGATTTAGAAACCATTATCAACAAAGCCAAAGGGCTGGATATGGACAAAGTGCGCCAAGAAATTATTGATCAAAAGGACAAAGATAAATAAACCGCATCAATCGCGCATCAATCGATTAACAACGCCCCGTATTGCTCAGCACTAAAGCCCACAATCACTTGATGATTCACCACCAACACGGGGCGTTTAATCAAAGTCGGATTGTCTAAAATGACTTGCGGAGTGAGGTTGGCTTTCTCAAACGCGCTCAAATTGCGATAAGTGGTGGCGCGTTTATTCAGCACTTTGTCCCAGCCAGCCACTGCCACAAAATGATTGAGCGTTGCCTCATCAATCGGGTTTTTACGCAAATCTACAAACTCAAACGGAATCTGATGGACTTGTAAATAGTGCTTCGCTTTGCGCACCGTGTCGCAATTTTGAATGCCGTATAAAATCATCTTCTGCTTGCCTCACTGTTGGTGGGATGGGATGGATTAGACACATTGTAAAACTCCAAAATCTCTTTGCCTGCCGCGCTCACAATAATGCGCAAACCCTTGGCGGGATAGTGCCAAAATTCCACGCCATTGACTGACACTTCCACACGCTTCGGCTTGCCAAAACGCTCCGTTAGCATTGTTGGCGTTAAATCTGCGCTCGGCATTAAACTCATCGCATCAATCACCAAATCAAATAACTTGGCTTCTGCTAAATAATCCAAACTGATTTTTTGTCCTGTCGGAGTGCGCTCAATCTGTTTGATGTGGTATTTGAAAAAAGCCAGTTGTGCGGCAGTAAAACGCAAATTTAAAATCACTTTGGTGGACAATCCGCCCACTTTAGTGCTGGCAAAAAACACTTCCAAAGTGGGATTTGTCTGCGTTGTTTTGGCATTGTTTTCAAATAAAGAGACTTCGGATTCATTGCCAAAAATGCGCATCGATTGCGCCAACGTGCTTTGCCCAATCGTCAAGCCCAGCGCCACGGTTTGCCCCTGAGGATTGACAAAACTCTGCCACGGCATCGGTTGATTTTGTGGCAAATCTAGGTGCTTTGTTGAGCCATAAATCGCTAAAAATACAACAGCCGCGCCCAACAAAATCAGGGCAATCATAGTGCGCTCTTGCATTATTTTTGTCTTTGAAAAGGCGGTTTTCCCGCTTTGGCTCGCAGCCAATTGAGTGCCTTAAACACGCCATCGGATTGAATCAGTTTTAACTCTAAATTGCGTTTGCCAGGAAATTCCATCAAAAACAATCCCAAAACGATAGAAATCACACCCTGCCCTGGCGTCACTAACATAATAAGACCCATCAAAACCAGCACAGAACCTACGATATTTTTGCCGATAAATCCCAGAAATTGCCAAACATTCCTGTTGTTTTTCCGAGGCTTGAGGGCAACAAAATACGCCGCGTCAATGCGTCCGAGCAAATACGGCACCAGCAATAAACTGAGCGCAAATACCACGCCTGAAATGATGCCGATCCAAACAAAATACTCGGAAAAACGCTGCGCAAAATCCGTTATAAAATCCATTTAATCCCATCCATTACACTGCAAAATTATCAATAAAAATAATAAACATTTGTTAAATTTAAAAAAATGTTAGCGCGAAATATTAAAATTATTGCGCCAAACAAGACACATCTGCCACCGCTAAAAACAACGATCTCACCCAATTTAACAACGTCAAACGCGCCCGCCTCAAATCCTCGTCCTCGGTATTCACCATCACCGAGCCAAAAAAATCATCAATCGGCGCCTCAAGCGTGAGCAATGCTTGCATAATCTGATCGTAATTTTGTGCGGATTCAATCTGCGCGGCGATTTTTGCACTCGCGCGATACAAAACCTGCTCCGCCTTTTCACTGAGCAAAGTCACGTCGGGGTCGATGCCTAAATTTTGGTGCGATTTGAGCATATTCGCAATACGCTTATTCGCAGCAATCAACGATTTGGCGGTATTTTGCTGGGAAAAATCATTCAGCGCCTGAACTCTGAGATGAAAATCATACGGCGAGGCAGGATGCACCGCCAACACTGCCAAAAATATCGAACTGCTCACGCCACGCTCAGTGTAATAAGCGCGCAACCGCTCCATCATAAATTGATAAATATCCTCAACGCAGGTGCGATCAACCGCTTCGTGATGCAAACTCAACGCCCGCTCAATGAGTGCATTTAAATCCAAATCCAGTTGTTTTTCCAGCATCATTTTTAACACACCGAGCGCCGCTCTTCTGAGCGCATAGGGATCTTTTGAACCAGTCGGCGCACCACCGATGCCATAAATTCCGCAGATGGTGTCTAATTTATCCGCAATGGAAAGTGCCAATCCCTCGGGTGAGGCGGGCAGCGTGTCGCGCGCAAATCTGGGCTGATAATGCTCACGAATCGCTTGAACAACGCGCGGGTCTTCGCCATCATTGAGCGCATAATAACCGCCCATAATGCCCTGCAAATCCGCAAATTCGCCGACCATATCAGACAACAAATCGGATTTTGACAGCAGCCCAGCGCGCTCAGCCAGTGCCACATTTACGCCATTTTCACTAGATTTACCGTCTGCCATATTTTCGGCAATGTGCTTTGTGAGTTGCTCAATGCGCTTGACTTTGTCATACATTGAACCCAAAGATTGCATAAATAAAACCGAATCCAACGCCAGCAAACGCGACGCCAAAGAATGGGTTTTATCTTGCTGCCAAAAAAACTCAGCATCGCTCAACCGCGGACGAATCACACGCTCATTGCCCGCAATAATCACCGAAAAATCCGCAGGATTGATGTTCGCCACGCCAATAAATGCAGGCAATAATTCGCCTTTTTCATCCACCAAATGAAAATATTTTTGATGCAATTTCATCACCGAAATCAACGCTTCTTTTGGCATCGCTAAAAATCGCGCCTCAAAACGCCCCTCAAATGCCCGCGGTGCTTCCACCAAAGCGCACACTTCCGCCAGCAAATCCTCGTCAATCACTGCGGTGGCGTGGTGTTTTGAATTCGTCGCTACTTGCATAATTTGGGTTTTTAGCAGGGCTTTTCGCGCCTCAAAATCTACCTCAATGCCCGCCTCAGTTTGCATTATTTTTTGATAATCGCTGGCATTTTCAATCACAAATTCGGGCGCACCAGCAAATCGCAAACCGCGCGTTGTGTTGCCACTTGACAGCCCCATAATCGTGGCAGGCACAACCTCATCCGCAAGCAACATAATCAGCCAATGGGTCGGGCGAGCAAAATAAAAATCCAAATCTCCCCAGCGCATCGGGCGATCAATCGGGATTTTTTTAATCGCAGAATCCACCATTTTTGCAAGCAAATCCACCGCGTTTAGTCCTATTTTTTGTTGCTCAAACACATAATAATTTGCCCCGTCTATGATTTGTTTGTCCAAAATATCGGGTGCGACCCCGCAAGACTTGGCAAAACCCGCCACAGCGCGCTCGGCACATCCCACAGCAGGGCCTTTGCGCCGAATCATTTGCGTGGCTTGTTGCAGTTGTAATGCGCTCACTAAAATCGCCAATCTTCTGGGCGTGGCAAATGTTTGAATGCCCGAATAAGCCAAATGCGCCGCCTCACATTGCGCGCCAAACTGCGCCGCTAAGGCCTCAGAGAGTTGCACCAACAATTTTGGCGGCAGTTCTTCGGTGCCGATTTCCAGTAAAAAGTCCTTCGTTTTCATATCATTCCACCACTTGAAATCTGAGCTTGCCTGCCACCAAATCAATCACCACGGAGCGCGCGTAATATTCAATCGGCACGACGTCAATCGTTTTGTAAATGCCCGCGATGGAAACCAATTGTGCGTTGAATGAGTGAATAAAAATAATCGCTGATTTGTCGCCTGAAATGCCCGCAAATACTTTGCCTGCCACTTCTTTGTAGGCATAAATACTGCCGTGTGCCAGCACTTCTGCGCGAGGTTTGACGGTGTTTAACAACACCAAATCGCTGGTTTTTGAATACGCTTGCATAAACGAATACACTTTGTGTGAAACGATTTTAGGCGCACGATAAATTTTAGGGCGGTGTGCATAAATTTTGGGTTCGGCGGGCGGTTGCTGCTCGGGGGTTTTTGGAATTTCGGAGAGGATTGAAGTCTCTGCTGTTTTTGGAATTATCGAAATTGTTGGAATTGCTGGAATTGCTGGAATTGCTGACTGATCGGCGGGGTTTTTAGCCGTTTCATCGGTGGATTTTTCAGCGGGTCTGTCAATGGATTTATCAATTTTAACCACCAAATCTGCCACCGTTGATTTAGCGAAAATCGCCAATCCTGAAAACTTCGCAAAATCCAATAATTCTTGTTTGTTTGAACGAATCCCCACGGCAATAAATTCGTGTTGTGCCAGCAGTTCCACCAAAATCGCCAGCTCATTTGCCTGTAATGATTTGCTGACAATCTCCAAAATCACCGGGATTTGATGAAATTTCTGCGCGTCACGGTCAATCAACGCCTCAATTTCGCTCACAAACGATTGCGTGTCGTTGCTGAGAATCCGCAATGTGTAAAGGGATTGCGTGCCCATCTTTGCTTCGATGTTCATTTAGGTAGTCCAACTTTGAGTGCAATCCAGAAAATGCCAAACGCGCGTCATTCCGACCTCGCCACTCAACATTAATTCTAGGGGTGCTTTGTGTTTAAATTTTTTCACCGAGCGTTTGAGCCAAATTGAGGCATATTCGCGATTGGTCGGATAAGTCGTGCCCAACGCCTGATAAATGCCGATAATAATTTTACTGCGTTTTAATAAAGGTGCGTCAAAATCAAATGCCTGCTCGCCGCGCCGATACCGATAAAAGTGTCGCAACTTAAAAGATTTAGGCAAGCACAGCAGTGCACTTTGTTCGCGATCGCTTAATTGCCATTCCTCCAAAATCTTCGTAAGTTGCAGGGTTAAATGCAGTTTGTCGTCGTCATTCATCGTGAGTTTGTTCATCAATTTACCTGAAAATGAAATAATATTTCCCGATCAAATACGCTTTTATCGGGTGCTTTCGGCAGCGGCGAGGCTTTATAAACCGCACGTTCAATGGCGCGCTTAAAAGAAGGCAGTTTCGCGGGATTATTCACAGCACACGCTTTAATTTTGACGCTTTGCACGATGCCAGCCGTGTTTTGAATGATCGAAACATCACAATTCCAGTCGTCTTTTGCCCCTTTATAACGCCAATGTGCCTTAACTCGGGCAGCAATATGGCTGACATAACTTACTTTTAAACCATCTAACACGACTTGTTGCGCACTTGCCCGCTTTGCGTCTAGTTTTGCCTGATTTTTTTGTGCTAAAAGTCGCTCTGCCTGTTCTTGTTTGAATTTTTTTGTCTCAGTTTTACGCTGACGTTCTAATTTTTGCTTAAGTTTTTTGGCAGTTTTGATGTTTTCTTCCACTAACCGCTTTCTTTTCTGTGCTTCGGCGGTTTTCTTTTGTGCTTCTTTTGTTTTTTGTTGCACTTCTTTTGTCTTTTTCAGTGCTTCTTTTGTCTTGCGTTGTGCTTCTTTTGTCTTTTTCAGTGCTTCTTTTGTCTTGCGTTGTGCTTCTTTTGTCTTTTGTTGTGCTTCCAAAGTCTTTTTCTGTTCTTCTTTTGTCTTTTGCTGCACTTCTTTTGACTTTTTCAATGCTTCCGCGGTCTTCTTTTGTGCTGCTTTAGTCTTACGTTCTGCTAATTTTTTCTTTTTCAGCGCAACTCTAGCCTTCTTTTCAGCTTGTTTGCGCTTGCGCTCTGCCTTTCTGGTTTTTTTATCGGCTGCTTTTTTGCGCCTCTCAGCTTTAGTGTGTGCTTTTTTGAGTTTTTTGGAATCCGCTTTTAAACGATTAATCTGACGTTGCTTACGATACCGCTCGTTTTCTGCTTTTTTGCTGTCACGTTTGAGTTTGCGCAACTTTTTTTCCAGACGCTCGGACGCGCGCTGCTTTTGATTTTGGACATTCAACAAACGTTGCTTTTCTTGTTGCACCGCACCCAAATCAATCACAATCGCTTTAGGCACGGCTTTGACGGGTTTTTTGGTTTGTAGCGTATTGTGCGTGTTGGAAATCGTGGAAAACACCAGCCCAATCGCCAACATCAAATGCAACACCAAAGCGACTGAAAAAGCCACAGGATGATTGAGGATAATGACGGGAACTTTGAAGTTTGGCACGAATTTCATACGCTACTGAGGGGATTCTGTGACCAGTCCAACCTTGCCCACGCCGTTATTTTGCAGAAACGACATCAGCGCCACCACCGAGCCGTAAGCCACTTCACGATCGCCACGAACAAATACTTTCATTTGCGGATAAACATCGAGACGAGCGCGCACACGTGACACCAAAATGCGTAACGACAAACGAGTTTCATCGGCTTTGCCAGGGGTATTGTCCAGTGAATTGATAAAATATTCGCCGTCTTTGTTAATGCTAATAATGGTGGGCTCTTGCACCGAAAAATCCACGTTGTGGGTGCCAGAAGTCGGCAGATCCACCTCAACTCCCTGCTGAATAATCGGCGTGGTCATCATAAAAATCACCAACAAAACCAACATCACATCAATATACGGCACAATGTTGATTTGTGCGTCAAGATGAGCTCGGGAGCGTTTTGCGGGGGCAATCATCTTCTTTGGAAAATCACGAATAACTCTTCAAGAAATGCGGTGTATTTGTTGCCAATCATCTCCACTTGAGTCACCAATCGGTTGTAGGCGATGGAGGCAGGAATGGCGGCGAACAACCCAAAAGCAGTAGCAATCAACGCCTCGGCAATGCCTGGGGCAACAATGGAAATCGTGGCTTGTTTGACACTCGCCAAGCCAATAAAAGAATGCATAATCCCCCAAACCGTGCCAAACAAGCCAATATACGGACTGGATGAGGCAATCATCGCCAAAATAGACAAACCCTTATCCAATCTATCAATCTCATTATTCGCCGTGGTGTTCATTGCCCGATAAGCGCGCTCCGAACTCATCACAAATTCCTGATGGGAATCGGATTGAGAATAGGTAAATTCGGTGTAGCCCGCATTAAAAATACGCTCCATTGAGGTGCGCCGAAAAACTTCCTCGGGAATGGTTTGCTGCACGGTTGCTAAATCTGTGTCGGCAATAAAATTCCGATGAAAAACGTTAATGTCTTTTTTGGCAACCATCAAAATTTTCTTTTTTGACAAAATAATTGTCCAAGAATAAATGGACATCAGCACCAAAATCAGCATCACGAGTTGCACCACGATGCCAGCGCTGGTGATTAAACCAAAGATTGACAAATCATTTTCCATTCTCTTTCTCCCATAGAATTTTCGTTAAAATTGCTGGCGGAATCGCGCAAGGTTTGAGACGTTTTGCCTCCAAACACACCACTTTAATTTGCGCCTGAAATAATACCTTACTTTGCCCAAATAACCCGATTGTTTGCGCAAACACAATGCTGGCAAATCGGCTTTTTTGCACCTGTGTTTTGACCGTAATTAACTCATCAAAGCGGGCAGGAAAGCGATAATCCGCCACTAAATTTTTCACCGCAAACACAATATTGTAGCGCGCATTCAACGCACTTTGTTCAAACCCCAATTGACGCAAATATTCACTCCGACCGCGCTCAATAAATTTCAAATAATTGGCGTAATAAACCACGCCCGCACTGTCGGTGTCTTCGTAATAAATGCGAATGTTGAGGGTTTTCACAGCAATAAATCGTTAGTTTTCAAGCGTTGCATTCCCAAATGTGAATACGCCAAATCAGTCGCGCTACGCCCGCGCGGGGTGCGCATAATAAACCCCTGCTGAATTAAATACGGCTCCACCATATCCTCAAGTGTGCCGCGATCTTCGCCGATTGCGGTAGAAATGGTGTCCAACCCCACCGGCCCGCCTGAGAATTTTTGGGTAATAATCGCCAAATAATCACGATCCAATTGCTCCAAACCCGCCTCATCCACTTTGAGCACGGTGAGTGCTTGTTGGGCAATATTTTGATGAATCCTCCCGTTGGTTTTCACGTCCGCAAAATCCCGCACGCGGCGCAACAATCGGTTGGCAATTCGGGGCGTGCCGCGCGAGCGTTTGGCGATTTCCAGCGCACCGCTCGAATCAATTTGAATCCCCAAAATCCCCGCAGAACGCACCACAATTTTGCACAAATCCACCACTTCATAAAACTGCAATCGTTGCACAATGCCAAACCGATCGCGCAGTGGCGAGGTCAGCATTCCAGCGCGGGTGGTTGCCCCAATCAGCGTAAAAGGCGGCAGATCAATTTGCACCGAATGCGCTGCCACGCCCTCGCCGACCATAATATCCAATTTAAAATCCTCCAAAGCGGGGTAGAGAATCTCCTCCACCACGGGATTTAAGCGATGAATTTCATCAATAAATAAAATATCGTGGGCATCCAATTTGGTCAAAATCGCCGCCAAATCACCCGAGCGTTCCAAAACTGGGCCCGAGGTTTGTTTAATCCCAGTGCTCATTTGATTGGCAATCACATTTGCCAGCGTGGTTTTACCCAGCCCAGGCGGGCCGTAAATCAGGCAATGATCGAGCACATCGTGGCGTTTTTTGGCTGCCTCAATAAACAACGCCATTTGCGCTTTCACGTCGTGCTGACCGATATAATTTTCCAGCGAATCTGGGCGAACTGAAGTCATTACTTGCGCTTCATCGCCATTATTTTTGGCACTTACTAAGGAATCTTCCTCTATCATCGTAATTTTTTTAGGGTTAAAAACGCCATCAAAACGCAGCGTTACTCAATCTCAATTTGACGCAAAATCAACTTGAGTTTAATCGGTTTGTGGCGGTGAATTAGGCGAATGACCCGCGGATAATGTTGCTTGCTTGAAACGACTTTTAACTGCCAATCTGAGTGCGAAAAATGGCGGGTAAAAATCATTTCACCGAATGATTCAACTGGAAAATACCAGCCATAATTCGCCAACATCCAAGCTTTGAGCGAGCCGCTAATGCGCTTATCATCCACCCACATTCCGCGGGCGTTTTTCTCAATCTTCATTTGCCACAAACTCAATGAAGATGACAACCTCAGCACATAAAATTGCCCCCGAGCACGCATCTCAAAACTAGCAGTTTGGAGTTGTTTGGTTTGGTTTTGAGTGGTGGTTATGCCGATTTTTCCTTGCGCAAACCACGCGTTCGCCACAGAATTTGTAAAAGGCACCGCGGGCGTTTTTTGCACGGGATTGAGCCCGCAGCCGCTCATCAATAGCACCAAAAACACAAAAATGATTTTAATCATAATTCGCATTCTAACATTAGAAAAATGTCTCATTGTATAATTAGAGGTTTGTTTTTGATTTTTTTCTATGCAACACATTGCAATTTTGAGTGTCAATCACCAACTTGCACCTGTTGAGGCACGCGAAAAAGTCGCTTTCTCGCCCAGCCATCTCATCCGCGCACTGCATCAACTCAACAACCACCCCGCCATCAGCGGTTGCGCCATTCTTTCAACCTGCAATCGCTCGGAGATTTATTGCGTCTCCAGCGCCGACAACAGCACCGACAACAGCACCGACAATACTGCCGAGATTCTCAGTAATTTTCTCGCCAATACGCACCATTTAGCCCGCGCTGTGTTGGATCCGTATTTGAGTTATTTTGAAAATGACGCTGCCACCACGCATATTAGTTGCGTTGCCACGGGGCTGGATTCGCTGGTGCTGGGTGAGCCACAAATTTTAGGCCAACTCAAAGACGCTTATCGGCTCGCCAAAGAGGCTGGCACGCTGGATAAATTATTAGAAAAATTATTTCAACACGCATTTTCAACCGCCAAAAAAGTGCGCACCGACACCCAAATTGGCGCCTCGCCCGTCTCGGTCGCTTATTGCGCGGTCAAACTCAGCCAAAAGATTTTTACCGATTTATCCAAACAAACCATTTTATTAATCGGCGCTGGCGAAATGATTGAATTATGCGCCCAACATTTACATCAACAAGGCGTTAAAAAAATCATCATTGCCAATCGCACTGTGTCCAACGCCGCACAAATTGTTGAGCGTTACAATGCCGAAGCAGTCAGTCTCAAACAACTCTCCAGCGTGATGCACAAAGCGGATATTATTATTTCCTCCACTGCCGCCTCGGTGCCTATTATCGGCAAAGGATTGGTGGAAACTGCGCTCAAAATCCGCAAACACAAACCGATTTTTATGCTGGATATTGCGATGCCGCGTGACATTGAGCCAGAAGTTCAGCAACTCAACGATGTGTTTTTATACACCATAGACGACCTCCAGCAAGTGGTGGATAACAATCTCAGCAATCGACAAAAAGAAAAAACGCTGGCAGAAGAAATTATCGCCCAGCAAACGCTGAATTTTGCGCGCTGGTTTGAAGCGTTGCCCAATGAGCAAGTGGTTCAATCGTATCGCAACAACACCGATATTATCAAAAAATTGGCAGTGGATAATGCCCTCAAAAAACTCCAAAAAGGACACTCGGCTGAGGCGATTATTCAAGAATTAGCCGACCAACTCACCAACAAATTATTGCACGCACCGTTTAAAAATATCAAGCAAGCCTCGCCCAATCAATTAACCGAATGCGAAGCCTGCGTGCCGAAAACGCCACCCTCCAATTCCCTTAACCCAACGACTTTATGAACGCCTCAATGCTTGCCAAATTAGAACAAATGTCAATGCGCCTTGAGGAAATCGGCGTGATGCTTTCCACGCCAAATGTGGTGGCAGATCAAAACCAATTCCGCGTGCTGTCCATTGAACACGCAGGACTTGTGCCCATCAACACGCAATTTGAGCAATATTTGAGCGCGCAAACTGACATTGACAGTGCCACTCAAATGTTGCTGGAAGAGAGCGACGAAGAATTAAAAACAATGGCAAAAGAAGAAATTGTCGCGGGCAAAATTCAACTCGCGCAACTCAATTTGGATTTGCAAAAATCTTTGTTGCCCAAAGATCCGCTGGACGCGCGCAATATTATTTTGGAAATCAGAGCAGGCACGGGCGGCGATGAAGCGAGTATTTTTTCGGGCGATTTGTTTCGGATGTATCAGCGGTTTGTTGAAAAACAAAAATGGCAGATTGAAATCATCAATGCTAATCTCGGCGAACACGGCGGATTTAAAGAAATTATTGCGCGCATCAGTGGCAATAATGTTTACGCAAAACTCAAATACGAATCGGGCGCGCATCGGGTGCAACGCGTGCCAGAAACCGAATCTCAGGGGCGCGTGCATACTTCGGCTTGCACGGTGGCGATTATGCCCGAAGTGGAAAATATTGAAGAGGTGAATATTAATATGAATGATGTGCGCGTAGACACTTTTAGGGCGAGTGGCGCGGGCGGTCAGCACGTGAACAAAACCGATTCCGCGGTGCGTTTGACGCATTTACCGACTGGCACTGTGGTGGAATGTCAAGATGGGCGCTCGCAGCACAAAAACAAAGCGCAGGCGTTGTCGGTGCTTGCCTCTCGAATTTTAGACGCACAACAACAAGCGCAACAAACCAAACAAGCCTCTCAACGCAAAAAATTAATCGGCAGTGGCGACCGCTCGCAAAGAATTCGCACTTACAATTATCCGCAGGGCAGAATCACCGATCACCGCATCAATTTAACACTGTATAAATTAGCCGAAATTATGGACGGCGATTTGAATGCGATTATTGAACCGTTGATGATTGAGCAGCAAACCCATCAATTAAGCGCGTTGAGTGAGAATTTGTAAGTCTTTGTAAATTTTTGTGAGGGTTTATAAAGATTTAAACGCGAATTATTTGCTCGACACCAGCTGACTGAGCACAAACAAACCGCCCAAAATAATCACAATCGTCGGCCCTGTTGCCACGTCGTATTGCATTGAAACCCCCAGCCCAGCAAGCACCGAGAGGATTGAAAAGCCAATCGATTGCCCAATCATTTGAGCGGGACTGTTGGCAAACGCACTGGCAATGGCAGGCGGAATAATCAACAGCGAAGTAATCAGCAACACCCCGACAATTTGCACCGAAACTGACACCGCCAACGCCACCATCAACATAAAAACCAATTGATGAAATAGATAATTCACCCCTTCGGCTTTGGCTAATTCTTCATTCAAAGACACCAGCAACAACCGCTGCCAAAACACCGCCAGCCACAACACAATAATCAGCAAAACCCCATACACCCAGCCAATATCACTGGCAGTAATAAACAAAATATCGCCAAACAAAAACCCAAAATAATCCGTATTCACACCGCCAATTTTGCTCAACACCACAATTCCCAGCGACAAAGCCACGTGTGAAAATATCCCGAGTATCGCATCACTTGCCAAAAATTTGCGCGCTTGCAAAACCACAATCAGCACCGCAAATCCGCCGCCCACCACCACCAAACCAAATTGCACGCCGAAACCACTCAAAATGCCGAGCGAGATGCCCAAAAATGCACTGTGCGAAATGGATTCGGAAAAATAAGACAGGCGTTTCCAAATCACAAAACAACCCAACGATCCCGCAATAATTGCCACGCCGATTGCCACCAAAATGGCTCTAAAAATAAACGCTTCCATTTAAAAATGGGGAGGGGAATAAAACTGAATTGGGCTAAAAATTTGGAGAATAAAACGAACGGCAGCGCGGACGATGCGATGAACGATTAATGACACTGCGCGCACAAACCATATAAATACAAACAATGATCGGTCAATTGATAGCCGTATTTTGTGGAAACTTCGTGCTGACGTTGCTCAATCACGTCATCGGTAAACTCATCGATTTTGCCACATTTGACACACACTAAATGATCGTGATGATCAACATTTGACAACTCAAAAACCGATTGTCCATTGTCAAAATTCAGTTTATTGACCATTCCCGCTTCTTTAAACTGAGTCAGCACTCGATAAATCGTGGCAACGCCGACCTCGTCATTTTGCAAAATCAGCGCGCGATAAATCATTTCTGCACTCATATGGTGATTTTTGCTGTTTTCCAAAATCTCCAAAATTTTTAACCGCGGCGAGGTCACTTTCAGTCCAGCACTTTTTAAATCTTGGGCGTTCATTGTCATCCCTTCAAGGTAAAATAAGCCCACATTTTAATCGTTAAATAATCTATGAAAAAGTTAACTTTAATCGCCCTCGCATCGCTCCTACTTTTTTCGTGCGGTGCGGAAAAAAAAGACACTAAAAAAGACACTCAGAAAGACCTCAAAAAAGAGACAGAATCCACAGTATTTTACAAAGAAGATTTGGAGCAAGGCTCAATATTAGAGCGCGCACAAGTGGATAAATTAACCCTAAAAATGCGCAAATCAGACGTGATGGCTTTGCTGGGTTCGCCGAGCATTATTGACCCATTTCACCTCAATCAATGGGACTATATCAACCATTCCATATTATTTAACAAAGACGACATTACTTATCGACTGACGCTGATTTTTAAAGGCGATTTACTGGATAAAATTGACGCATCTGGCTTGAAATCATTGCCTGAAAAAACCAGAGTTGCGGAGAAAATAGACGCAAAAACAGCCCAGAAAATCGCGCAGGAAGTGGCTAAAAAACTCGGCACGAAAGTGACGAAAAAAGCAATTGAAAAAACGGCTGAAAAGACAACTGAAAAAACGGCTGAAAAGCTTGCCGATACAACAGAAAAAAGTGCTGACAAAACCATTCAAAAAACTAGCAAAACATCCGCCGAAAAAACCGATAAACAACCGACGAAAAGCACCGACGAAAAAAATCTAGCAATCAAAAAAACCGACCAAGAAATATTTACCGAAGCCGAAGCCATTGAAGCGGCTAAAGAAGCCAAAAAAATTCTAGAAAACCCACCGAAAAAAATCTTCGTGCCCGTCAATGATTAAATTTTAAGCACTCAATTTTGCGCCAAAAACCCGATGCTAAGCGTTAAAAAAATAAGTTGTCAGCGCGGCTATTGCACACTTTTTAGCCAATTGTCATTTGAGGTTGTCGCGGGTCAATTATTGCGCATTGCGGGCACAAATGGCAGTGGCAAAACCTCATTACTCAAAATTATTGCGGGACTCAACGACAGCGAATCTGGCACCATTTCCTTTAAAAACGACTGCGTAAAATCAGACGAATATCAAGCCCAAGTTTTGTATTTAGGGCATTTGTCCGCACTCAGATCTGAGCTCAGTGCGTATGAAAATCTAGCATTTTTAACCCAACTCAACGCGCCGATAACGCGCGAAAACAATCCGATAACGCGCGAAAATTTAACCGCAGCACTCGCTGAAATGGGTTTAAAAGACTATGAAAACGAACGCTGCGCACAACTCTCAGCGGGGCAAAAAAGACGCGTTATTTTGGCAACGTTGATATTTTCAAATGCACCCATCTGGTTGTTAGACGAGCCCTTTACCGCGCTGGATCCGCTGGGGGTAAAAACGGTGGAAGCGTGCATTCAAACCCATTGTAACCGCGGCGGAATTTGTCTTTTTACCACCCATCAAACCACCCGTTTGAGTGCGCACAAAACCCTCACTTTGGGATGATTTTGAACACCATCCGCCGTCTATTTAAGCGGTATTTTTTACCTGTAAAACGCCGATGAATATTTATCTGACCACACTCAAACGCGATTTAAAAATCGCCCTGCGCAACCCCGCAAGCATTCTCAATCCGCTGTTGTTTTTTGTCATTTCAGTGGCATTATTTCCACTCGCCATCAGTCCCGAGTCTGCTATTTTGGCGCAAATTGCCGCGGGTGTGATTTGGGTCGCCAGTATGCTCGCTACTTTATTGTCGCTGAGCGCGCTATTTCACGACGATTTTGAACACGGCGTGCTTGAGCAAATGGTGATTTCACCCCATTCTCTGTCGCTGATTATGTTGGCGAAAACCACCGCGCACTGGCTTTTAACGGGCGTGCCGATTATTTTGCTCGCGCCTTTGTTGGGCACATTTTTATTTTTGGACAATGACAGCATCGGTGTTTTAATGCTGACATTATTGCTCGCCACGCCCAGCCTGAGTTTGATTGGCACGATGGGCAGCTCGCTGGTGGTGAGCGTGAAAAATTCGGGGATATTGTTGTCATTGCTGGTGTTGCCGCTCTACATTCCCATTTTGATTTTTGCCTCTGGCGCGGTGGCGCAACATCAATTAACCCTTTCAATCTCGGGGCAATTGTATTTTCTGGCGAGTATTTTGCTGCTCAGTTTGATGAGTGCGCCGTTTGTCAGTGCGCTGGCGGTCAAAATCAACTTAGAATAATTATTCAAAAAAAGTTATGCTATAATTTTACCTGCGCTCATTTGTCCCGATTGCTAGCGTTGTTATTCGTTTTTTGTGGAATAACTAAAACAAGCTAAAGCAGGTGTTTTTCTTAGTTAAAAGCCCTCTTTGATGGGTTTTTTTACGTTTGAAAATAGGAAAAAAATAAAATGCTATTTACCTCCGAATCCGTCTCTGGCGGACATCCCGACAAAATCTGCGATCAAATCTCAGACGCGATTTTGGACGCTGCGCTATCGCAAGACAAAAACTCACGCGTGGCAGTGGAAACTTTGGTCAAAGACAATCACGTCGTGCTGGCGGGTGAAATTACCACGGGCGCGGTGATTGATTATGAAAAAATCGTGCGCAAAACCATTATTGAAATTGGCTACGACACGGACGACTACGGATTTAACGGACACACTTGCACTTTGACCAATTTACTCGGCGAGCAATCCCAAGACATTGCGATGGGAGTGGATGAATTTGCGCACCACGAACAAGGCGCTGGCGATCAAGGGCTGATGTTTGGCTACGCTTGCAATGCCACCGATGTATTGATGCCCGCTCCTATTTTGTATGCCCATCAACTGGTGGCACGACAAGCAAAACTGATGAAAAGCGGCGCATTGTCTTGGCTGCGACCCGATGCAAAATCGCAGGTTTCTTGTCATTATGACGGGCATAAAATCATCGGCATTGATACGGTGGTGCTTTCCACTCAGCACGATGAAAACATCAGTTTGAAAGAGATTACCGAAGCGGTGATGGAGGAAATTATCAAGCCCGTTTTACCCAGCAAATGGCTGCGCAAAACCACCCGCTACCACATCAATCCCACGGGAAAATTCGTCATCGGCGGGCCTGTGGGCGATGCGGGTTTGACGGGACGCAAAATTATCGTGGACACTTACGGCGGAATGGCGCGTCACGGCGGCGGCGCTTTTTCAGGCAAAGATCCCTCAAAAGTGGATCGCTCAGCCGCGTATGCAACGCGCTACGTGGCGAAAAATATTGTGGCTGCTGGGCTGGCAGACAAATGTGAAATTCAAATTTCCTACGCAATCGGTGTCGCACATCCGACCTCAATCAATGTCCAAACTTTTGGCACGGGCAAAATCTCCAATCGTGCCATTGAAAAATTAGTCACCGAACATTTTGATTTGCGCCCAAAAGGATTGATTGAAATGCTGGATCTCAAACGTCCGATTTATCAACAAACCGCGAGTTACGGGCATTTTGGACGCACCGAACCTGACATTAGTTGGGAAAAAACCGATCGCGC
>CAZRUL010000015.1:3053-18822 GCA_964603245.1 uncultured Piscirickettsiaceae bacterium | reverse complement strand
AGCAAACAATGCGCTCACCATTGCCACGCTTTGTGCGCCAGCGGTATAAACCTGATGTTGATTGGTAAAATTGATGCCACCAATGCCGACAATCGGAATGTTTAGCTGAGTTTTGGCGGATTTAATCACAGACAAGGGACACAGCGGGGCATTCGGTTTGGTTTTAGAGACAAACAACGCACCGAACGCCACATAATCTGCCCCAGATTGTTGCTGTTGCAGCGCAAGTGGCAGATTGTCATAACACGAGACGCCGATCAGTGCATTAGCCCCTAAAATGCGTCTGGCGTGTTGAATTGAGTCGTCAGTTTGTCCTAAATGCACGCCATCGGCTTGGATTTTTTTGCAGAGGTTAATATCATCGTTGATAATAAGTATAGTATTATGTTGTCGGCAAATTTGGCGTAGGGCGAGTGATTCTGTGAGTTTAACGCGGGCACTGGCGGATTTGCGCCGATATTGCAGCAGGGACGGTTTATATTGGCACAGGACACGCGTAATATTGGCTAGATTCAGCGGTTTGTCGGGGGTGATGGCATAAATACCACGGATTTTTTGATTCAGCATAATTTTGATTAAACAACAATGGCAACTCATATAATCAGACCACGAACGCCAAGGATTGCGGTATTGGCACTCATCACACTGCTGGGGCTTGTGTTGTGGGCGGTGTTCGCGTTGTTTTTTCAGACAACCTCGAAGCACAAATCAGCGATTGCGCCAGAGAACTTGCCTTATGTGGAAAAAATGGCGAATTTCTCACTACAGGCGTTTAATGAGGCACAACAGGTGGATTATGTCATTAAATCTGGCGAGTATTATAGTTTCAAAATGCGACCTGCCTTACTCATTGACCCAAACGTGGACGTGTATGATGAGTTGGGCGTTTTGGGTTATACCCTGTCTTCAAAACGCGCGGATTATTATATTAACCAAGGGGCAATTGAATTTCAGCACGCGGTTAACATTCATTCAAA
The DNA here is from genome assembly GCA_964603245.1 of uncultured Piscirickettsiaceae bacterium. Taxonomy (GTDB): domain Bacteria; phylum Pseudomonadota; class Gammaproteobacteria; order PS1; family Pseudothioglobaceae; genus CAZRUL01. Next base: position 17,845 of record CAZRUL010000015.1, on the reverse strand, counting down.
CACGGGACTCTCACATCACATTCAAACCCAGAAGTTATGGGTGGATTTGAGCACGAATTTTGTGCAGACCCAGCAGAAAGTGACGTATTTGGGCGAAACAGGTAAGATTGTCTCGCAAGGAATGGAGATGCGCTTAGAACGCGACAAGATGACGCTACTCGGCAAGGTAGTCGTCAATCAGAACACGGGGGCGCGGATATTAACGCGGGAACTCAACATTGATCAGTCGGATGGCAAAAAACATTATGTTTCAAATCATCCCACGACTTATACGGCGGGCATTAACAAGGTGTATGCCAAAGGACTCAATTTAACGATGGACACGCAGCAAATGACGCTACTCGGCAAAGTTAAGATTATTCACGGGCGCGAGGCGACGATATTAACGCGGGATTTGCGGATTGATCAAGCCGATGGCAGGGAAATGTATCGAACCGATAAAAATATCAAGTATCAAACTAAAAAAACACAGGTGCGTGCAAAAGCGATGGTGTTTGACGTGACTCGTCAGATAATTACCCTAACGGGGGAGGTAGTGGGGCGTTATGACTAAAATATTGTGGTTATTGGTGTGGGCGGCGCAAAACACGTGGGCGTTGTCGGGGGATGCGTTGCAACCGATTATGGTAGAGGCGGATAAAGTGATTATTGACGAGAAAAAGGGGATTAGCACGTATTCAGGCGATGCCACGGTGCGTCAGGGGACTTTGATGTTGAGTGCGCAGCGGATTGAGTTGTTTATGCTCAATCGCTCACTGAATAAGGTGATTGCGCACGGGAGCAAGCAAGAACGCGCGCAATATAAGCAAAATCAACCGAATCAGCCGCGTTTCGTGGAGGCAACGGCGACTAATATCGTGTATTTGGTGAAAAAGAATTTTGTTTACTTAAAAGGCAACGCGAGATTGACGCAAGGCTTTGATTCTTTCAGTGGCGAGGAGATAGATTACGATATTGAGAATGATAAAGTGATCGCAAAGCAGTCGGAGGACGGCACGCGGCGGGTGCGGTTTAAGATTAAGCTGTAAGTCGGTTTTGAGGCTGGACTGAGGTTAAACAGATTGGGAGTGATGCGGAATGGATTGGAATGGTGCGGATTTTTGGCGAATGATTTGAAACAACTTGAGGTAGCTGAAAATAACAGGGAATAACGGATTTTGGACGGGAGTGGGTGTTTTCAAAGGGGAGAGATGAAAAATGCACCCGATTGAGTGCATTTTTTGGTTTAAGTGCTGAATCAGCGAGTTATTTGGCAGAATGCCCTTTTAACTCAATTTTTACCTTTTCATCGTCTTTCAATCCCGCGTAATACTTGCGCAACACAGTCAACACTTCGGGACGTGAAAATTCGGCTGGCACGTCTAAGTTTTCACTCAACAAATGCCGAAGTTTGGTGCCCGACAACAACAATCTATCATCCGCTGAGTGGCAACAGGTTTTCATTGATGCCATTCCGCCACATTTATCACACCAAAACGTCCAATCAATTTTAAGCGGCTGAGTGATGAGCGCATCGGGGGCAATTTCATCAAAGATAGCGTGCGCATCAAACGGCCCATAATAATCCCCAACGCCTGCGTGATCGCGTCCAACAATCAAATGCGAACAGCCGTAGTTTTGTCTAAATAACGCGTGGATTAACGCCTCGCGCGGCCCAGCGTAGCGCATATCTAGCGGATAGCCTGATTGCAACACGGTGTTATTCACAAAATGATTGTCAATCAAAGTCGAGATGGCCTCAGAGCGCACCTCAGCGGGGATGTCGCCTGGTTTGAGTTTGCCGAGCAAAGAGTGAATCATCACGCCGTCCAAGATTTCAATGGCGATTTTGGCGAGGTATTCGTGCGAGCGATGCATTGGATTGCGGGTTTGAAAGGCGGCAATCGTGCTCCAGCCTTGTTTTTCAAAATACGCACGAGTTTGCGCGGGTGTCATATATAAGTCGCCGTATTGTGCGGGGAATCCGCCGTCTGACAGCACTTTGATGGTGCCTGCTAAATTGAACGCGCCTTGAGCCATCACCATTGCCACGCCTGGGTGGTCTAATTCGGTGGTTTTATACACGCTGGTGCATTCGTGGGCTTTGTCAATGGTGTATTTTTCGCTGACGTGCATCGTGGCAATGATTTCACCTGTTTCGGCGTTGGTGAGTGCCACTTCGTCGCCTGCTTTTACGCTGTCATCGTTGGTGGATAAAGTAATGGGAATGGGCCAAAATAAACCGTTCGCCATTGCCATATTGTCGCAAACGCCCTGCCAGTCTGCTTTGCCCATAAAGCCTGTGAGCGGGGTAAAGCCACCGATGCCCAACATAATAATATCGCCAACTTCTCTTGAGGAGCAGGGGATTTTTGGGAGGGTTTGGGCTTTTGCCAATTCGGTGTTGAGGGCGTTGCCTGTTAATGCGAGTGGTTTGAGCGTGTCACTGCCGTGCGGTGGGACCAGTTTTGACATATCTAGATTTCCTCTGTGGTTGATTTAAAGTGGGCAAATTATACAGATTTGATGCATAAATTCGCTGAAGTTCTGTGGCGTGCTGGATTTTTGCACGGGGATTAAGCACGAGAATACTGTAGAAATTAGACCAAATAAAGACAGTGGCGACATAATTTTATTTACGAAAACAGGCATATTAAATTACAGTATAATCATCCAAAATTTTTAGCGCGCCACAGTCAGGTGGGTTGCGCTGATAGTGTTGAAAATTAGAGCAAGCGTTTTGTTTGTGATTAATTAACCCCTAAGGAGGAAAAGATGGATATCACTAAAACCCCCATTGCTGATTTACCCAATGCAGCAATTTCTGTGTCGTTTGAAACTATGCAAGTGTTTGTTATTATTATGATTGCACTGGTTGTGGTGATGACGATTATTGATGTTGTGCATAAGAAAAGTATGAAATGGTTTAATGCCAATGTCGCTAAAGGCAAGAAAAATGCCACTAAAACTTTGAGCGGTGGCGATAAATTAGGCATTGCGGTATCTACGATTGTAGAAGATGTGGTGTTATCTGGTGAGTTTTGTAATTTCAAACGTAGATTGGCGCATTTATTGACAATGTATGGTTTTATTTTATTCAATGCGATGACTGCCATTATTATTTTTGGCGGCGCTGAAGCGGCAACGAATGAGCTGTATGCGACGTTGTGGCATATTGGTGCGATTATGTTGGCATTGGGCAGCTGGTGGTTTTGGTTGTTTATCCGTGTGGATGTCGCAGCCGAGGGCAACAAATGGTATAACGTCAATCGTATGGATATGTTCAGTTTGTCACTGATTGCCACTTCTACTTTTGCCCTTATTTGGTCATACACAAACGGCAGCACAGCCAGTTTTATTTTGTTTGTTCTGTCTGCTGTGTCATTGTTTGGCGGTGTTTTGTGGTCTAAGTTTGCGCATATGTTTTTCAAACCATTTGCCGCTTATGAAAAACGCACCACTAAGGCTGATGGTTCTTATATGAATTTACCAACCCTCAGCAGAGACGATCCCGAGCAGAGAAAAAGACATTCTATGGAATTGCTGGTAGATGCACCAATGAATATGGGTCTTGGCATTAAGCGTGAAAAGCCAAACCATTACTAAACTTAATTAACTTATTTTAAAGAGGAAAATAATATGCCAACTTTTGTATATATGACTCGTTGTGATGGTTGCGGACATTGTGTTGATATCTGCCCATCCGATATTATGCACATTGATAAAAAATATCGTCGTGCGTTAAACATTGAACCGAATATGTGTTGGGAGTGCTATTCGTGCGTAAAAGCGTGCCCGCAAAATGCGATTGACGTTCGTGGTTATGCAGATTTCGCCCCACTCGGACATAGCGTTCGGGTGATTCGTGATGAAGAAAAAGGCACGATTGCATGGAAAATTAAATTTAGAGATGGTCGTGAGAAAAACTTCTTATCGCCCATTACAACTAAGCCATGGGGTTCAGCGATTCCTGACTTCAGAAACGAAAGAGAACCTACGCAAGAAGAGCGCGATGGTGAATTATTGTCACATGAGCCTGAGTCAATTCGTTTAGACGATGGTGGTTTGCATACGTTAAAGTCTAACGGCTTGAAACTTAAAGAGGGAGTGTATTACTAATGGGCTACAAGACAATTGTTGAAGACAACATCGACATTTTGGTCGTTGGTGCAGGTTTGGGCGGCACAGGTGCTGCTTATGAGGCAAGATATTGGGGGCGTGATAAGAAAATTGTGATTGCTGAAAAAGCAAACATTGATCGTTCTGGCGCGGTGGCTCAGGGTTTGTATGCGATTAACTGTTATATGGGCACCCGTTGGGGTGAAAACAATCCTGAGGATCACGTGCGTTATGCGCGGATGGATTTAATGGGAATGGTGCGTGAAGATTTGGCGTTTGATATGGCGCGTCACGTGGATTCCGCAGTGCATAAATTTGAAGAATGGGGCTTGCCTTTGATGCGCAATCCAGAGACTGGTAATTATATGCGTGAAGGTCGTTGGCAGATTATGATTCACGGTGAATCTTACAAGCCTATCGTTGCCGAAGCGGCTAAAGTGAATGCCGATAAAACGTTTAATCGTATTATGGTCACCCATCTTTTATTGGACGATGCGCAAGAAAATCGTATCGCGGGCGCGGTTGGTTTCAATGTGCGCACGGGTAATTATCACGTGTTTAAATCTAAGACAGTGATTGTGGGTGCTGGTGGCGCGTCTAATATCTTTAAGCCACGTTCAGTAGGCGAAGGCGCAGGTCGTGTCTGGTATGCTCCGTGGTCTTCAGGCTCTGCCTATGCACTGATGATTGAAGCGGGTGCGAAGATGACACAAATGGAAAATCGTATCGTTTTAGCGCGTTTTAAAGACGGCTATGGCCCAGTTGGCGCATATTTTCTACATCTTAAAACTTACACTCAAAATGGCTATGGCGAAGAGTATGAGTCCAAATGGTTCCCAGCGTTATCAGAAATGGTGGGCAAAGAATATTTAGACACAGAAGGGCAACATTTATCGCACAAGCCGATTCCAACGTGTTTGCGTAATCACGCATTTATCAGCGAAGTGAATGCGGGTCGTGGTCCCATTCATATGGTCACTGTTGAGGCTTTCCAAGATCCACATTTAGAGGAAGTTGGATGGGAAAATTTCTTAGGTATGACAGTGGGTCAAGCGGTTTTATGGGCTGCCACCGATGTTGATCCTAAATACATCAATCCAGAATTAACCACCTCTGAGCCGTATGTGATGGGCTCACATGCCACGGGTTGTGGCGCATGGTGTTCAGGTCCTGAGGATATTTCAGGCGATATTCCTGAGTATTTCTGGGGCTATAATCGGATGATGACTGTGAATGGTTTGTTCGGTGCGGGCGATGCCGTCGGTGGCACACCTCACGCATTTTCATCAGGCTCATTCACTGAAGGTCGTTTGTCTGCGAAAGCCGCTTGTAAATATATTGATGATGGCAAAGCAGAAGGCATCAAAGTGTCGCAAAAACAAATTGATGATCGTAAAGCGCAAATCTATCAGCCATTAGAAACTTACACACTGGGTAGCAATGAAATCGTCGGTGGCACTGTCTCACCGCATTACTTGTTGCCATTTCCTGGTTTGCAACGTCTGCAAAAATTGATGGACGAATACGCAGGTGGCGTGACTGTGAGTTATATGACTAACGATAAATTACTCAATATGGGTCTTCAAAAAATGAAGATTTTAGAAGAGGATTTAGAGAAAGTTGGCGCAGAAGATATTCATCAGTTGCTACGTGCATGGGAGCTTAAGCATCGTCATCGCACTGCCGAATGTGTGATTCATCATACTTTATTCCGTGAGGAAACGCGCTGGCCTGGTTATTATTACCGTGGTGATGCGATGAAGTTGGATGATAAAAACTGGCATGTGTTGACCACCTCTCAGCGTGATCGCACTTCAGGTGAATACAAAATGGAGAAGCAGCCTTTGTATCATTTGGTTGACGCAGACGATAAGTAAACGCTGCTGATTAACAACGATTGTTTTTCTAAGTCTTTGTTAAGCCTTTAAAAAAAACCAACATAAATATGTTGGTTTTTTTGTCTTTAACGTTAATTTTTAATGGAAAATAATTATGGATCTTCTGGAAAAATCTGATCAAGAAATATTATCAATTGCGCGCCCAATGTGGGACGATCTTGTTAAATTTTCTAACAACTCAAATTATGGCGCATTCACCAGAAATTTCTCAGAAGAAATGTTGCGCGGTGCCAATGAAATTGAGATGGGCAAACAATTTGCCAAAAGTGAATTGACCAAAAATTTGGCAGCAGATGTTGAGTTTTTGGGCACTATTCGTCGCGGCAATCACATCACGATTTTGTTTAAACAAAAACACAAGAAAAAAGCAGGCGAGTGGTTGGGACGTTTGGTGCTGGGCTACGAAGACGAAAAAATCAAAATTTTCGGTGCGACTATTTTTTAAATTCAAGAGGCGAAAATGAACGATTTAACGATTGAAGATGGTAAGTTTGTTGAGCTTATTTACAAAGTAGTGGATAAAAAAACAGGCGATATTTTATCCGCCGTTGAGTTCCCGCTGGGCTACATACACGGCGTGAGTGAGATTTTATCGCCCGAGGTAACCGCCGAATTAGCGGGTCACGTTCAGGGCGATGTTGTTGAATTAGAAATTGATATTGATCAAATATACGGCCCCAGAGATGAGAGTTTGGTGTTTACGGACGCGCTTGAAAATGTGCCTAAAGAATATCACAAAGTAGGCACTACCATCACTATGCAAGGGGAGCACAGCAAGGATTCCAAAGATTTTATCGTGATGCGTATGGATGAAAACACCATCACAATAGACGGCAATCATCCGCTCTCGGGTTGTGATGGCGTGTTTGTGCTGGAAGTGGTGACAGTGCGTGAGGCAACCGATGAAGAGGCGGCCGCGGGCAGTCCGATTTATGAGGCTCCCGACATTAAAAATATGCAGTCAATACATTAGGACATTTGAAAAATTATGGACTTTACACCAGCAGAAATTGAGATTATTAAAAAGCACATTGCGAATCGTTGGAAAGATGAGAATTATGGCGTGCATCTTGGCGATATTGAGATTGACGGAAAAGAGCAGCCCGCCGCCGTTTGGGAGCACAAACACTACACTTTTGTGGTGATTAAAATAGGCGCTTTTACTTACAAAAGCTTGTTTTATTTTTTGCGCGACAAGCGTTTTGATGCGGGCGTGAACGAATATAACGATTTGGATGAATGCGTTGATGCGATTATGAAAGCGCAGGCGGATTTTTCACTCTCAAAAAGACCCAAAAATACCAAAGCCATCAAAGCAAAATTTGATAAATCCAGTTCGTAGCATATCCAACAAAAATCTTCAGCAAAAAAATCCAACAAAAAAGGCGTGCCATTATTGACACGCCTTTTTTGTGATTAGTGGAATATTAAATCAGTGGAATAATCAACAATGCCACGATGTTAATAATCTTAATCAGCGGATTAATCGCCGGCCCTGCCGTGTCTTTGTAAGGGTCGCCCACCGTGTCGCCAGTGATAGCGGCTTTGTGTGCATCTGAGCCTTTGCCCCCAAAATGACCATCTTCAATATATTTTTTGGCATTGTCCCAAGCACCACCGCCTGTGGTCATTGAGATTGCGACAAAAATACCCGTGATAATTGAGCCAATTAACAAGCCACCCAATGCCTCAGCGCCGAGCGTTAAGCCTACCACAACTGGAAACAAAATCGGCAAAAGAGAAGGCAACATCATTTCTTTAATGGCGGATTTTGTCAACATATCAACGGCTTTGGAGTAATCGGGTTTTTGCGAATAATCCATAATCCCAGGCATCGTTTTAAACTGTCTGCGCACTTCATCGACAATCCCGCCCGCGGCGCGACCGACCGCTTCCATTGCCATTGCACCAAATAAATACGGCACCAATCCGCCCAAAAATAAGCCAATAATGACCCGATGATCGGACAAATCAAACTGTATCGCATTCGGCAATGAATGGGTGAAATCCGCAAATAACACCAACGCTGCCAAACCCGCCGAGCCAATGGCATAGCCTTTAGTGACGGCTTTTGTGGTATTGCCCACTGCGTCCAGCGGATCGGTAATATTGCGAATTTCTTCGGGCAATCCTGCCATCTCCGCAATCCCGCCCGCATTATCCGTAATCGGACCGTAAGCATCAAGCGCGACAATCATTCCCGTCATTGACAACATCGCCGTGGCTGCAATGGCAATGCCATACAAACCCGCGAGTTCAAAACTGCCCCAAATACTGGCGCAAACTGCCAACACAGGTAATGCCGTGGATTTCATCGACAAGCCAAGTCCCGCAATGACATTCGTGCCGTCGCCTGTTGTAGAAGCTTTCGCCACGCGTTGCACGGGTGAGTATTCAGTGGAGGTGTAATATTCGGTCACTACCACCATCACCGCGGTAAGTGCTAAACCGATGAGCGATGAATAATACAGATTTGCCTGCAGGGCTGCGTCGGTAAACATCATTTGCGTGACGGGATAAAACGCAATCGCTGCCAATACCGCAGACACGATTAAGCCTTTGTAAAGTGCGCCCATAATTGAGCCTTTGTCGGATATTTTGACAAAAAACGTGCCAATAATTGAGCTGATAATTGAAACAGCGCCCAACACCAACGGATACAGCACTGCGTGATTGCCCAAGCCTAAAACGCCCGCCAATAGCATTGTTGCCACAATCGTCACCGCGTAAGTCTCAAATAAATCCGCTGCCATTCCTGCGCAATCGCCCACATTGTCGCCCACATTGTCGGCAATCACCGCAGGATTACGAATGTCATCCTCGGGAATTCCTGCCTCAACTTTGCCGACAATATCCGCGCCAACATCTGCGCCTTTGGTAAAAATACCACCGCCCAAACGCGCAAAAATTGAAATCAGCGAGCCACCAAAAGCAAAGCCCACCAAAGCGTGTAATGGGTCAGCAACATTCAACGCCAGCAAAGACGCATAATAACCCGACACGCCCAGCAAAGCCAAACCGACCACCAACATTCCCGTGACTGCACCGCCACGAAAAGCCACCTGAAAAGCCGCATTCATTCCTTTTGTGGCAGCTTGTGCGGTGCGCGCGTTTGAATTTACCGACACGTTCATTCCGATATAACCTGTGGCGCCCGACAAAATCGCACCAATTAAAAAACCAATCGCAATCGGCGCGCCTAAAGTTAGCATAATTGCCACAAATAAAACCACGCCAACCACTGAAATGGCTTTGTATTGACGATTTAAATATGCACTAGCGCCTTGTTTAATGGCGTTTGAAATCTCGATCATTTTGGCATTTCCTGGGTCTTGCTTGTCAATCCATCTTCTTGAGATGAGACCGTACAAGACAGCAACGATTGATGCTGAAATGGCGATAATAAGTTCTGTTTCCATCTTTTTACTCCTGTTTTTTTGAAATTAAAATTGTTGAAAAAATAGCCCGCCCGATTTTACTGTTTTTAGCGGACAAATGTTTTTTGATTAGTCGCTCGCCCAGTGTTTTGTGCCAATGCCGTAGCCCAAATCTGCCTCAATCAATCGCGCTCTGAGTTTGAGTAATTTTTCAATTAATGCGCCCTCAGATTTTTCATACGCCAGCGCGTCAGGAATGCGTTTGACGACTACGCCTAAAAGCTCTGTAATGGCGTTGCCGATGGAGTTTTGCGAAATCGTGACGATCAATTTGCCCTCGTCATTGCGATAAATTAATTGTTTGAACGCGGGTTGCCAGCGAATTGAAGAGGCGTATTTAGCGTCAGCAATGCACTGGTCGCGCACTTTTTTAGCAGCGGATAAAAAGTCATTGTTGAACAATAAAGTTTTTTCAATTTCTTTGGGAAAGTAGGCGTTGTTCGGCACTCCAGAATTGCGACTGGAAACTTGGGCAAAAAACGCACGGTAGAAATCCAAAAATCCTTTCAAAACTTGATCGTATTCTTGCCAAAAATCCATATTTTTTAAACGCTCGATGCCGCCCTGAATTTCCCAACTGGGCAACCCCTGCGGATAGCCCGTGAGCGCGAGACTGGCCGCCTCTCCCGTGATGGGTTTGAGAATTTTTAAATCCAGCGCGGACAAAAATTCCACATACACATCCTGCATATATTTGGCAAATAGCGAGTGCTGTCCGCCATCGGTGAGATTGGGATTGTCAGCGTTAGTCACTTTTGCGTGTTTGAGTTCGGTTTTGTCAAACACAATAAAATGATTGTGCAACATTCTAATGCTCGGCACGCCCGCGGAAGTAATCGGCCAAGTGGCATCGAGTGACGCCTCGCCCGCTAAAATTAAATGTTGGTCGGGGTCGGGATATTGCTCCAGCATAAAACCGATGACGATTTGATTCATCCGATTCCAGACTTTTTTGACATTTTCAGGCAATTGAGTGCGACGCACAGGTCTGCCCAGCGGATTGAGAATACTTTTTGAGGTGTTGTAAATAATAGAGCAATCAAACTCATTGGAATGTCCGAGCGCTTTACGATACAGCAGCAAATCCTCGGCATTGCTCAGCAGTCCGTTGTTGTGCATTAAATCTGCAAGATTTTCAGGTGAATTAAAAAATTCATTCGGCTTCATTCCAGCAGGCACGTCAAGCGGAATCGGGCGAAAAGGGGTGTTAATTTCTCTGGGGCCAATCATCATTTTTGTGGGGGAATGGTTTAAAAAAAAAGACCTAAAAAAAGGTTTATATCAAACCGATACAAACCTTTGTTGAGCGACTAAAACTAAGGCTTAGCCCAGTTGTGCATACACGCGATCTCTGACTTCTTCAAGCGTGCCAACGCCCACCGCCGCGCCGTATTTTGGAGCATCGCCGCCCGCATTCATCCAAGATTGATAATATTCTACCAACGGCTGAGTTTGCTCGTGATAAACCTTGAGACGCGCCCGCACTGTGTCGGCATTGTCATCAGCACGTTGCACCAATGCTTCGCCAGTAATGTCGTCAATGCCCTCAACTTTAGGCGGATTGTAAACAATATGATACGTGCGACCCGAGGCTAAATGCGCACGCCGACCCGACATTCTTGCGACAATATCTTCATCGGGCACTTGAATTTCCACCACGTAATCAATCTTCACGCCATCGGTTTTTAACGCCTCAGCCTGTGCGATGGTGCGCGGAAAGCCATCAAATAAAAAGCCGTTTTTGCAATCTGACGCTTGAATGCGCTCTTTGACCAAACCGATAATAATATCGTCAGACACCAAACCGCCCGCGTCCATTACTTTTTTGGCTGCAACGCCCAATGGCGTGCCTGCTTTGACCGCGGCGCGAAGCATATCGCCCGTGGAGATTTGGGGAATGGAATATTTTTGACAAATATTGGTTGCTTGTGTGCCTTTGCCTGCGCCTGGAGGGCCTAATAAAATGATGTTCATCGTGTATTTTCCTGTTGTTTTATAGTATTTTTTAAATCTCAAATGGTGGCAATTTTTTCGCTACCATCGTTTTTTTCATCACCACATAATCTGGCAAACCGTTTTTGTAGGGTGGATAATTTTCGCCTTCAATTAAAGGCTGTAAATATTCACGACACGCATCCGTAATGCCAAAACCATCTTTAGAAATATAATCCATCGGCATCATTTTCTCAACATTGGCAATGTCTTTGAGCTCGCCCGATCCGATTTCCCAAGTATACGGGTTGTTTGAGGTGCGAATAATCGCAGGCATCACTGAGTTTTTGCCCTCAAGTGCCATATTTACCGCCGCCTCGCCGAGTGCATACGCTTGCTCAACATCGGATTGAGATGCCAAATGACGCGCCGCCCGTTGTAAATAATCCGCCACCGCCCAGTGATATTTGTAGCCCAAAGCGTCTTTGATTAAATTCGCCACCACAGGCGCTGCTCCGCCTAATTGTGCGTGTCCAAAATCATCGCGCGTGCCTTGTTCGGCTAAAAAACGTCCATCGGGCCATTTTGTGCCCTCAGAAACCACAATCGTGCAATAGCCAAATTGCCTCACATTTGCATCCACTTTGGCGAGGAATTTTTGTTCATCAAACTTCACTTCTGGAAATAAAATCACCACGGGGATTGAATCGCCCACCAAACCACCTGCGGCTGCAATCCAGCCTGCGTGCCGACCCATCACTTCAAGCACAAAAATTTTGGTGGAAGTTGCACACATTGAAGCCACATCAAAACTCGCCTCCATCGTAGAGACTGCGATATATTTGGCAACTGAGCCAAATCCTGGGCAATTGTCGGTAATCGGCAAATCGTTATCCACTGTTTTTGGAATGTGAATGGCTTGAATGGGGTAGCCCATAGATTCGGATAATTGTGAGACTTTTAAACACGTATCGGCTGAATCGCCGCCGCCGTTGTAGAAAAAATAGCCGATGTTGTGGGCTTTGAATACTTCAATCAAACGCTCGTATTCTGCTTTGTTTTTTTCTAACGATTTCATTTTGTAACGACACGAGCCAAAACCGCCAGAGGGGGTGTGTTTGAGGGCGGCAATGTCGGCGCTGGATTCTTTGGAAGTGTCGATTAAATTTTCACTCAGCGCGCCGATGATGCCGTTTTGTCCCGCATAAACGGTGCCGATTTTGTCTGAATGTTTGCGTGCGGTTTCAATCACACCACAAGCAGAGGCGTTAATGACCGCTGTGACGCCGCCTGATTGTGCGTAAAAAGCATTTTTCATAAAGAGTTCCTTTGGGTTAAATTCTGCGTAAAAAAGCGTTTTGGATTATACATTTTGAGCGCGCTAATCATCGTAATCTTCGCTAAATATGTGGGTATTTATCTGCCATTTTTGGCAATCATCAATCGTCAGCGTCAAACATTTTGAGCCACCGTGGGTGCGAATTTTGCCCGCCGCTCCTGGATTGATGACCCACGGCGTGTGACTTTTGTCAATAATTTGTTTGTGCGTGTGACCATAAATAATGATTTTGGCATCGGGATAAGTGCGCCGCAAAGAATCGTGGCAGGGCTGATGCGCGCCGTGTTTGTGACCGTGCTCAATGGCGAGTTGTCCGCCAGGTAAATCCAGCGTTTCTACTTCGTTAAAGCCCGTCAAATGTGCGTCATTATTGCCGACCACCGCGAGGATTTTTTGCGTCGGTTTGAGTTGTTGCAAAACGCGCATATCCATAATATCTCCCGCGTGAATGGCAATATCGCAACGATTCATCAGTGCAACAATTTGCGGATGAATAGAGCCGTGCGTGTCAGAAATGATGCCGATTTTTAGCGTTATTTTGGGTGGTTCACTGTGCATTTTTTTGTATTTTTTTTAAAAGTCCTGTGAGTCTCGGGATTGGGTGATTTTTGATGTCATCGTTAAAATGTCAATAAAAACGTCAAAGATTATACCTAAAAGTTATTTTTAATTAGATTTGACGCGGGCGATCTTTTTTGTAAAAACAATTTTTATGGGGCAAATTCATTGGCATAATTAAGCCTTTTTTTTAAAGTAAATGGGAGCGCAAAAATGGCAGTATTATTTTCAGCAGAATGGATGAATCAATTTAAGGACGCGTGGAATGCCTCAGACGAGGTGCGGGGCAAATTGGCAGAGATTAATTTTTCCTCAACCATCGCTTGCGGATTTAAAGGCGACAAACAGCCGATGGGAATTTTTGTGGTGGAAAACGGCGAATGTGTGCGTGCGGACGATTTTGCGGGCGAATCATTGGATTGGGATATGCGCGCGGATAAAAAAAATTGGCTCAAATGGATTGACAAACCCCTCGGGATGGGCTCTATGGGAATGGCGGTGACGATGGGCAAACTCAAGTTTGAAACAGGCGATTTTGGCGCGATGATTAAAGATCCGCGAATGGCAGTGCCGTTTGTGAAAAGCTTCGGATTGATGGGTCAAGTCGGCGGCGAGTAGAGTAATTTGAATTTGAATGGCTCGCTTTAAATCATTCGTTTGAATTGTTAAATTTTTGTATCACCCCCTTTTTTTTGTTGTGACAAATAACAACAAAAAAGGCGGTGATTTTTTTTGGTTTAATTTTTAGCGATTGAAAGAAAAAAATTAAAAATGCGCCCGAATTGGCAGCGCTGACTCAAACGTTTCAATATTGATAAATCCCTCAATTATCTTCGCTGGCGTTTTGGAACAAGGTTTGCTCATCGCCACCACCGTGCCAATGCCAAACTGTTTGGCGGCAGTCAGCACCGCCAGTGAGTCATCAAAGAAAATACTTTTTTGCGTGTCAAGTGCAATATGACGGTTTAATTTGTGCCAAAATTCGGGCGTTTCTTTGGCGGCGCCGTAATCGTGCGATGAAATAATCGCGTCAAAATATTGGCTCAAATGAGTGGTGCGCATTTTGAGTTTGATGGTGGCGCGGTGGGCGTTTGTGACCAAATAAATGCGTTTTTTGTGCTGAATGGCTTGCGCCAAAAACTCCAACACAAACGGGTGAATTTGAATCAAATGCGCCACATTTGCTTTGAGTTTGGCAACATCCAAATCAAATATTGTTTGCCAATAATCCAAACAATACCAGTGCAATTTGCCCTCCTCAGCTTTGAGAATTGGATGGATTTTGTCTTTGGATTCTTGGTGCGTTAATTGGTGTTTGTTCGCCAAAACCAGCGGCAAATATTCCAGCCAAAAATGCGAATCAAAATGCAAATCCAGCAGCGTGCCGTCCATATCCAACAAAATGGTGTCAATCGCCTCCCAGCAAATTTTATTTTCTACGCCAACTGGTGCCATTTGCGCCGTCCTCAAGTAAGATATTTTGGGTGGTTAATGCGTCTCTGATTTGATCGCTGAGGGCAAAATCTTTGC
>CAZRUL010000015.1:1781-2953 GCA_964603245.1 uncultured Piscirickettsiaceae bacterium | reverse complement strand
CACGTATTTTGTCGGTCTCATTGCCACGTGCAGAATTGAGAGATTTTGCCACTTCAAATAAAATACTCAGCGCGATGGGGGTATTAAAATCATCGTCCAGCGCACTGATAAAACGCTGCTCGTAATCCGTTTGAATCGTTGCTGAATGGTGGGTTTTAGAGATTTTCAAACCGCGCATCGCCGTGTAGAGTCGAGTGAGTGCGGATTTGGCGAGTGCGAGATTGTCATCTGAAAAATTCAACTCGGAGCGATAATGCGAACTCATCATAAAATAGCGCACGGTTTCGCCATCGTATTGTTGTAAAACGGTGCGAATGGTGAAAAAATTATCCAGCGATTTGCTCATTTTTTCGTCATTAATTTTGACAAATCCGATGTGCATCCAAGTATTCACAAACGGACAATTATTCGCCCCCTCGGATTGCGCAATTTCATTTTCATGATGTGGAAACGTCAAATCCATCCCGCCGCCGTGAATGTCAAAATGCGCGCCCAAATGATGGGTGGACATCGCCGAGCATTCAATATGCCAACCTGGGCGACCCAACCCCCACGGAGAGTGCCAACTGGGCTCGTTGGGTTTTGCCATTTTCCACAAAACAAAATCCAGCGGATCGGCTTTGTCAGTCTCAATACTGACCCGAGCACCCGCCTCTAAATCGTCCAGATTTTTGCCACTGAGTTTGCCGTAATTTTTAAATTTGCGCACCGAATAATACACGTCGCCATTGCGCGCTTGATAAGCCATTCCTCGATCAATCAGCGTTTGAATCATCGCCAGCATTTGATCAATGGCACCTGTGGCACGCGGCTCAATATCGGGCGGATTGACGTTGAGGGCGCGCTCGTCTTCGTGCATCGCGTCAATAAAACGATTCGTCAAAGTCCCAATATCTTCTTGATTTTGCAGTGCACGTTTGATGATTTTGTCGTCAATATCGGTAATATTGCGCACGTATTCAACGTTTGGAAATTGGCGTTTGAGGTGGCGCGTAATCACATCAAACATCACCAGCACTCGGGCGTGTCCCATATGGCAATAATCATAAACCGTCATTCCGCAAACGTAGACCCCCACTTTGTCGGGATTGATTGGGCGAAAGGTTTCTTTTTGCTTGCTCAGCGTGTTATAAATTTTAATCATAGCGTGTCTTTTGATTTGTCTTTTGATT
>CAZRUL010000015.1:0-1681 GCA_964603245.1 uncultured Piscirickettsiaceae bacterium | reverse complement strand
GTATTTTAATTTTATTTTTAAGTTTATGCTGGTTGAGATATTTGTATAATTGACGATTTTTTTCGGAGAAATGTATGAGTGTTTTAGTCACCCAAAAAGCCCCAGATTTTACCGCCGCCGCGGTTTTAGCAGATGGCACGATTGTTGAGGATTTTCAATTATCCAGTCTCAAAGGCAAAAAAATCGTGTTGTTTTTCTATCCGCTAGATTTTACGTTTGTGTGTCCGTCTGAGATTTTGGCGCATCATCATCGCGTGGCTCAGTTTAACGACAAAGGCGTGGCGGTGGTGGGCGTGTCTGTGGATTCGCAATTTACTCACAATGCGTGGCGCAACACTGCCCCAAAAGACGGCGGTTTGGGCGTGATTGATTTTCCTTTGGTGGCAGATACCGATCACAGCATTATGGAAAAATACGGCATTGTTCATCCAGCGGGGATTGCGCTGCGTGCCTCATTTTTGATTGACGAAAATTTTGACGTGCGCCATCAAGTGGTGAATGATTTGCCACTGGGCAGAAATGTGGATGAAATGTTGCGAATGGTGGATGCGCTAGATTTTCACACTCAGCACGGCGAGGTTTGTCCCGCGGGTTGGAATAAAGGCGATGATGGAATGAAAGACACGCCAGCAGGGGTGGCAGATTATTTGTCAAAGCACGCCGATGATTTGTAAAACATTTGGCTGAGAAATTGAGGGAGTTTTTAGCTCCCTTTTTTATGCTGAAACGGAGCAGTAAAAATGAAAAAGTATCAATGTATTATTTGTCATTGGATTTATGACGAGGCACTCGGTGCGCCAAATGAGGGCATCAGTCCCAACACAAAATGGGAAGATGTGCCGCAGGATTGGGTCTGTCCCGATTGTGGCGCGTCCAAACAAGAATTTGAAATGGTGGAAATTCAATAAGCGTGTTTTGGCGCATTCAATGCATTCAATGGAATCTTAAATGTCAAAAATATTAATATTGCCTGGTGATGGTATTGGGCAGGAAATCGTGGCTCAGGCGTTAAAAGTCATTCAGTATTTAAATCAAAATGACGCGCTAGAAATGCAACTATTGCACGGTTTGATTGGCGGCGGCGCTTACGATAAAACGGGCTCGCCACTGCCTCAAGAAACGCTTGAAATGGCGCAACAATGCGACAGTATTTTATTGGGTGCGGTGGGCGGTTATCAGTGGGAGAATTTGGCGCGGGAATTGCGTCCCGAGCGGGGATTGTTGGGGTTGCGCGCTAAGTTGGATTTGTTCTCAAATCTGCGTCCTGCGATTTTGTATCCGCAACTTGCCAGCGCCTCCACTTTAAAAACGTCCGTGGTGTCGGGCTTGGATTTGATGATTGTGCGCGAGTTGGTGGCGGGTATTTATTTTGGCAAACCGCGTGGCATTGAACAACGAAATGGTGAGCGTTTTGGGTTCAACAGCGCGACTTATTCCGAGTCGGAAATCAGGCGTATTGGGCATTCGGCTTTTAAAATCGCACAACAGCGCGACAAACGTGTGTGTTCGGTAGATAAAGCAAATGTTTTGGAGGTGTGCGAATTGTGGCGCGCGGTGATGAATGAGGTGGCGTTGGAATATCCAGACGTGGCGCTGTCGCATATGTATGTGGACAATGCGGCGATGCAACTGGTGCGCGCCCCCAAACAGTTTGATGTGATGGTGACTTCCAATTTATTCG
>CAZRUL010000014.1:13670-19787 GCA_964603245.1 uncultured Piscirickettsiaceae bacterium | reverse complement strand
GGGCATCAAACCGATGATTGGCAGTATTGAGGCGGGCAGTATTGCGGCGCATTCTGGATTACAAATCGGCGATAATTTACTTGCCATCAATCAACAAAAAACCCAAACTATCGCTGAATTTTCAGTCCAATTTTTGCAAAATTCAGACCAGCCAACGCTCACTATTTTGACCCAAAACGCAGCCTCCGATGCCCCGCCAAAAACACACACGCTGTCATTAACGCCGAATTTTTTACACCACCCCGAACAGGGCATTCAGCATTATCTGGGATTTAAATTTGCCCTGCCAAAACTTGAGGCTGTGCTGGCTAAAGTGCTAAAAAACAGTCCCGCTGAGCGCGCAGGTTTGCAGCCCAAAGACAAGATTTTGAGTGCCAATCACAAGCCTGTGCGCACTTGGAATGCACTCACAAAAATTATTCAAAATAACCCAAACAAAGCCATTCGGCTGCAAGTTGAGCGCATCCAAAATACCCGTCCCATCACGCTTGAAATGTGGCTTACGCCTGAGTTGAAAAATCAAAAAGGCAGGGCTGGCGTGTTTGTGTTTGTGCCGAAAAATTATGCCAAAACTTGGCAAGTGGTGGTGCAAAAAAATCCACTTGACGCGCTGCTATCCGCCCACCAAAAAGTGTATCAGCTGAGTGTATTTAATCTCAAAATGATGCAAAAAATGCTCTTCGGAGAGGTGAGTTTGAAACAGATTAGCGGGCCGATTAGCATCGCTAATTATGCGGGACAAACCGCTCAAATTGGACTGCTGCAATTTTTGTCTTTTTTGGCACTCATCAGCATTGGACTGGGGCTAATTAACCTATTGCCCATCCCGCTTTTGGATGGCGGTCATGCGTTTTTGTATCTGCTTGAAATGCTCACGGGCAGCCCGATTACGCCCGCACTACAACAGATTTTGTCGGTTGCTGGATTATTGATTATTTTGTTGCTAACGAGCATTGCACTGTATAATGATTTGTCGCAATTTTTGTAATTAGAAAATCATTTTTATGAGAAAAACCCGCATTCAAATTCTGTTGTTTCTGCTCTGGATATTTGGCGCATTTTTGCCCTACAATAGCTTTGCTAGCATCAATATTGAAATCAAAAAAATTGAAATTCTAGGCTTGCACGCCATTTCCAGAGGCACGGTTTTGAGTTATTTGCCGCTTGAAGTAGGCGATCAATACACCGATCAAACCTCTGACAAAATCATTCGCGATTTGTATAAAACCAGTTTTTTCAAAAACATTGAAGTATCGCACGATCAAAACACCTTAAAAATCATCATCACCGAAAATCCTGCCATCAAATATATTGACATTCTCAATTATTCAAAAAAAGTGATTGACGAAGATATATTGGGAAAAACGCTCAAAGATATGGATTTGACACAGGGCGAGATTTTTAATCAAAAAGATTTTAATTCACTGCTAAAAGAGCTCAAATCTTTGTATGTGTCCAAAGGTTATTATGGCGTCAAAATCACGCCAACCATCAAACCCGATTCGAACAATCGAGTGGGCATTGAAATTAACATTGAAGAAGGCGATCCAGCGCGTATTAAATCGATGAAAATTGCGGGCGCTAAGGCTTTTGACGAGCAAACTTTGCTGGATTTTTTTGCCATCGGAGAGGCGGATTCGTTCATCGTAAATTTCTTTACCGAGCGTGATCAATTCTCTCAAACTGCGCTCGATGCGGGGGTTGAGCAAATGCGCTCTTTTTATGTCAATCAAGGCTACCTAGATTTTAAAGTCAATAAATCCGACACCGAGCTCACAGATGACAAGCAAAACATCAATGTTGCGATTGAAATTAACGAAGGCGAGCAGTATAAATTAGGCGAGATTCGCTTCACGGGAAATTTACTGGATCAGTCTTTGAGCAAACTCAGTGGATTATTGATCATTTCCAGTGGCGATGTATTTGAGCGCAAAAACATCGTCAAAAGCATTAAATCCATCACCAGTTTATATGCGGATTTTGGTTATGCATTTGCAAAAGTTGATCCCATTCCTGATGAAAATAGAAAAACTCACATCATTGATCTAACAATTAACGTCGCGCTGGGCAAAAAAATCTACATCAACCGCATCACGATTGAAGGCAACACGCGCACCCAAGATGACGTTGTTCGCCGTGAAATCAGCATTGAAGAAGGCGGTATTTATTCCAATACAAAATTAGATGACTCGATTAAACGCATCAAACGACTGGGATTTTTCTCAAATGTCAAAATGGATATTACCAAAACCAAACACCTGCCCGATAAAATCAATCTGCATTTCACCGTGGTGGAAACCAAAACAGGCTCATTCACGCTCGGCATTTCACACGCAAATACCACTGGCGTCGCTTTCAACGCTGGCATTCAAGAAAAGAATTTTCTCGGCACTGGCAATACTTTAAACGCCAATATATCCAGTTCGAGCGCGGTTAAAGAAGCGAATTTTTATTTTCTCAACCCCTACTTTACCAAAGACAAACACAGCATCAGTTATGGCATATTTACAAAAGATGTGGATGGTGCAGAATTAGACGTGGCGAGTTATAAAATTAACACCCAAGGTTTATCGCTGGGCTACGGCGTGCCTTTGTCTGAAGACACACGGATTCACGCAGAATTGCGCCCCTCGGTCAGTAGTATTGAATGTGGTGCTGATTTGGCGGACGAAGAGGAACAGTGCTCAACTTTTACAGACAACCAAACCGAATTAAAATTATCGTTTAATTGGTCAAATAACACACTCGATGACTACAGTTTTCCCACCAGTGGGCATAAAAATAAATTGGTGTTTAGCGTGGCTTTGCCTGCTGGAGAATTGCAATATTACAAATTTGACGCCGCCCACCAAAGTTATTACAATTTGGGTTCTGATTTCGTTTTTAAAGCCAACACAGTATTGGGAGTCGCGCAGGGCTACGGTGGCGTAGAATTGCCTTTCTTTAGGCGCTATCACGGCGGTGGTTATTCCTCGGTGCGCGGATTTGACTTTAATTCACTCGGCCCTCAATATGATGATATTGAAAAGTCTAAAGGTGGCGAAGTGTCTTTTTTAGCAGGCGTCTCCGTTATTTCTCCGCTGACGTTTGTAAAAGACAGCAAAAATATGCGCGTCAGTGCATTTCTTGACACGGGCGGGATTTTTGAAACCGTTAAAAATATTAACATACAAGACGAAATGCGTGCCTCAGTGGGACTGGCATTTTCTTGGCTCACGCCCATCGGGCCGCTGGGGATTTATTTAGCACATCCAATTTTGTCAAAAGACAGCGATCACATTAAAACCTTTGAATTTACAATCGGCAATACTTTTTAACAAACAACAGGAGTTATGGTGAATAAATTTTTTGCACTCGCATTTTTACTGCTTTATGGCTTTGCTCAGGCACAAACTCAGCCAACCATTTTAAAAATTGGCTACATTAATATCGATCAAGTGGTGAAAAATTCGCCTCAATTTATCAGCGCACAAATAGCTCTCAATATGGATCTTGCCCCAAAAAAGCGAAGATTGAGCACTTTGGCTAAAAAAATCCAACGCTTAGAAAAACAATTGACCAATGATAAATCAAGTGATAAATCAGCAAAAAACAAAAGACTGATCAAATTAAAACAAAGATTTGACAGCCGAATGAGCGCACTCCAAAAACACCTCGTCAGCCAAAGCGAGAAAGTGTTGGCTGAAATTCAACAGTTAATCAATCAAGTGATTGATGAGCTCGCACAAGCGCAAAAATTTGATTTAATTTTGTATCAAGAAGTTGCCTACGCCAGCAAAAAAGTGGACATCACCGTCATCGTTGCCAAAAAACTCCAAGCATTTGCCAAGAAATAATGCGCACGCTGGGGGAAATTGCTGATTTAATTGACGCCAAACTTATCGGCGACTCAAACGCCATTATCAGCGGAATGGCTTCGCTGACACAAGCAGACAATCATCAAATTAGCTACATTACCAGCGCCAAACATTGCAACGATTTACGCACCTCAAACGCGGGCGCGGTGATTTTAAATGCGCGTTTTTTAGACAGTTGTCAAACCAATGCATTGCTTGTAAAAGACACGTATTTGGCATTTGCACATTTGAGCCATTTTTTCAAAAAACCAGCGGCAACAAGCTCGGGCATTCATTCTAGCGCGGTGCTCAATCAAGCAAAAATTGGCGCGCATTGCGTGATTGGCGCGGGCGTTGTGCTGGGAAAACACGTCACAATTGGCGCGCATTGCATCATTGAAGATGGGGTTTGTATCGGCAATAACACGCATTTACAACCCAATACGACGGTGTTGCGTGACTGCTCAATTGGCGATAATACGGTGATTTCCTCAGGCGCGGTGATTGGCTCCGAAGGCTTTGGCAATGCACAAGACAGTCAAAAACATTGGCACACTGTCGCGCATTTGGGCAATGTGGTGATTGGCAAAAACGTGACGATTGGTGCAAATACCACGATTGACAGAGGCACGTTGGACAATACCGAAATTCACGATGGCGTGCGCATTGATAATTTGGTGCATATTGCACACAATGTCATCATCGGACAGGATTGTGCGATTGCTGCTTGCACGGGGATTGCGGGCAGCACTGTGCTGGGCAAACGCTGTATGATTGGCGGGATGGTGGGCATTGTCGGGCATTTGACGCTGTGCGATGATGTGATTGTGAATGCCAAAAGCACCGTGGATAAAAACATTAAACACAAAGGGGTTTATACTGGCATCACTCCGCTGATGACGCACAAACAATGGCAGAATGTCAGTTTATGGCTGACAAAACTAGATAAAATCACCCGCTACCTCGGCATTAAACTTAACGACTTAAAACAGGCAAAAAACCTATGAAAATGAATATTAATGAGGTAAAAAATTATTTGCCACATCGCCACCCTTTTTTATTGGTGGATAAAGTCATTGATTTACAGCCCAAAAAATCTTTAGTAGCGATTAAAAATGTGAGCTTTAACGAGCCATATTTTATGGGGCATTTTCCCGCTCAGCCGATTATGCCTGGGGTGTTGATTATTGAAGCATTAGCACAGGCAACGGGCATTTTGGCGTTTAAATCCGAAGTCGGAAAACCTGTTGATGGGCAAATTTATATGCTGGTCGGCGTGGACAAAGCACGCTTTAAACACATCGTTGAGCCTGGCGATCAATTACGTTTAGAAGTCGCAGTCATCACGGTTAAACGCGGATTGTGGAAGTTTAGTGCCAAAGCTTTGGTGGAAGGAAAAATAGTCACCACCGCTGAAATTCTCTGCACCCAAAAATCCGCTCATTCAACCTAAAAAAACATTGTCAATATGTCCATTGATCCCAGCGCAAAAATTCACAAAAGCGCAAAAATTCACAAAAGCGCAAAAATTCACCCTTACGCTGTGATTGGCGCGCACGTAGAAATTGGCGCGGGCACTGTGATTGAATCCCACACGGTGATTCAAGGCCCCACCAAAATTGGCAAAAATAACCACATTTATTCGTTTGCTTCAATTGGGGGCGATCCGCAAGACATTGCTTACGAAGAAGGCCAGGAAAGCAACTTAATTATTGGCGATGCAAATCTGATTCGCGAATTTTGCACGATTAACCGCGGCACCGAAAAAGAAACCTCTGTAACCCGCGTGGGCTCTAATAATATGCTGATGGCTTATGTGCATATTGCCCACGATTGCCAACTCGGCGACCATATTATTATGTCTAATAATGCCTCATTAGCAGGTCATGTTCGGGTGGATGATTGGGCGATTTTGGGCGGATTTACATTGGTCAAACAATTTTGTATGCTCGGCAAACACACCTACATCGGAATGGGTTGTCAAATCAACAAAGACATTCCCGCTTATTTGGTGGCATCGGGCGTTCAAACCCGAGTGCGCGCCATCAACGCCGAAGGAATGCGTCGCCGTGGGTTTAGTTCCAGCGCCATCGCCTCCATCAAACGCGCCTTTAAAATGGTGTATCGCGAATCAGGATTGTTGGATCAATCTTTACAAGAATTGGAAAAAACCGAATCTGACAATCTGGAAGTGATGCAATTTGTCCAATGCATTCGCCAATCCAAATTAGGCATTATGCGCGGCCCGCACGAAGAATAGCGCATCCGTCAAACTTAAAAA
>CAZRUL010000014.1:0-13570 GCA_964603245.1 uncultured Piscirickettsiaceae bacterium | reverse complement strand
CTCAAAATCCCTTAATTAGTGCAAATTATATGGGTCAATCATTTTTAAAATCCAGCAGCGTAGTCGCCTCAATGACGTTTTTGTCACGCGTATTAGGCTTGGTGCGCGATTATGTGGTGGCGCGATATTTTGGTGCGAATGGACTCACGGATGCATTTTTAGTGGCATTCAGAATCCCCAATTTTCTCAGACGATTATTTGGCGAAGGCGCATTTGCGCAAGCATTTATCCCGATTCTCGCCGAAACTAAGGCAAATCATTCCGACGCCGAAGTGCAACAAATGATCAACCACATCGGCACCAAATTTTTACTCGTGCTGATTGTGATTACCACGATTGCCGTGGTGATTGCGCCCGCGATTATTTTTATGTTTGCGTGGGGGTTTTATTTTGCAGCAGATCCGACTCAATTTGATTTAGCCTCGGAAATGTTGCGGATTACTTTTCCGTATTTTTTATTGATTTCTCTCACCGCTTTTTCAGGGGCAATTCTCAACACTTACGACAAATTCGCCGTGCCCGCTTTCACCCCCGTTTTGCTCAATATTTCGATGATTTTGAGTGCCATTTATCTTTCAAAATATCTCCAAACCCCAATCGTTGCTTTGGCGTGGGGAGTGCTAATCGGCGGCGTTTTGCAATTATTATTTCAAATTCCATTTTTGATCAAAATCAAAAAACTGCCCAAACTCGTCCGCGGCTCGCACGCTTCAATCGCAAAACTAGAAAAACGCATATTGCCTGCTTTATTCGGCGTTTCGGTCTCGCAAATTAACCTGCTGATTGACACGATGATTGCCTCTGTTTTGGTGAGCGGCAGCGTGTCGTGGCTGTATTATTCCGATCGTTTATTGGAGTTGCCTTTAGCACTCATCGGCATCGCTTTGGCAACGGTAGCACTCACCAAACTCAGCCGCCATTTTGCCAATCACGACGTAGAAAAATTCGCCCAAACCGTGGAATACGCGCTAAAACTCGGGCTGTTATTGGGCGTGCCTGCCTGCGCGGGTTTGGTGCTACTCGCCGAGCCACTGATTATTACGTTGTTTCAATACGGCGCGTTTGATCCCTTTGCCGCCACCCAAACTTCGCTGAGCCTCATCGCGTACGGCTCGGGACTGATGGCGTTTATTGTGGTCAAAATTCTAGCCCCTGTGTTTTTATCCCGAGGTGATGTGCGCACGCCTGTCAAAGTGGGGGTGATTGCGATGACAACCAATGTTTTTTTAAATCTGATTTTTGCCTATTATTTCGCCCACGTGGGGCTGGCGGTGGCGACTTCAATCTCCGCTGTCATTAACGCCTCGCTGCTTTATTATTATTTGTCCAAACAAAATATTTTTAAACTCTCAGCGGATTTAATCAAATTGTTTTTTAAAGTATTATTGGCAAGCTTTATAATGTGCGCTTTTATTTTATTTTTTTCCGAGAGCGTCACTGTATATTTAGCCGCTGATATTTGGCAAAGAGTTGATTTAATCTTTCGTGTGATTGGACTTTCTGCGCTGATTTATTTCGCTATTTTATGGACGCTCGGTGTCAGGACTAGTCAATTATGAACAATATCGTGCAATGTGTAAAATTAAATCAACCCCTTGAATCTTTAGCCAGAGCGCCCTATCCGGGAGAATTGGGCAAACGTATTTTGGCAAATGTGTCCAAACAGGGCTGGCAATTATGGCTGGATCATCAAACCATGCTCATCAACGAAAATAATCTAAATATGCTGGACGAAAAAGCCCAAATTTATTTAAAAGAACAAATGGAAAAATTCTTTTTTGCCGCCGATAAAGCAGACAAAATCGCAGGATTTACCCCAAAATAATGGCCAGTTTATTCATCATTTCTGCCCCCTCTGGCGGTGGAAAAACCTCTTTAATTAAAGCATTAGTGGATCAAACCGAGCATTTGTCGGTAGCCGTTTCACACACTACACGACACGCTCGTGCTGGCGAAATTGAGGGCGAGCATTATTATTTTGTGACTCAAACCGAATTTGATGCCATTAAAAACGATCACGGATTTATTGAATCCGCCCAAGTTTTTGACCATTATTATGGCAGCGCCAAACAAACCGTTGAGGATTTATTGGCAAAAAATCAAGACGTGATTTTAGAAATTGATTGGCAAGGCGCGCGTCAAGTCAGACAAATATTCACCCAAGCCGTCAGTATTTTTATTTTGCCGCCGTCCAATTCAGCACTGAAAAATCGCCTCACCGATAGAGCGCAAGACGATGCCAGCGTGATTGAGCGTCGTATGAGTCGTGCGCAAGATGAAATGGTGCATTTTAACGAATATGATTATTTAGTGATTAACGACGATTTTGAATTAGCCCTGAGCGACTTGCAAACGATTGTCCAATCCCAGCGTTTGACGCTGCCACAACAAATTCAGCGCCAACAAAATTTACTCGCCCAACTGATTGTTTAACCCAAAAATTCATCCAAAATGCCTGATAAATTTAATCTACCGATTGCCAAAACCACGCGCAATTTAACCCGCCAAAAATACCCGCCCATTCTCAAACCTGAGGAAGAATACGCTCTCGCGGTGCAACTTTACGAGCATCACGATTTGGATGCCGCGCGCCAATTAGTGTTGTCGCATATGCGTTTTGTGGCATTCATCGCGCACGGCTACAAAGGCTACGGACTGGAGCAGGCTGATTTAATTCAAGAAGGCACGATCGGTTTGATGAAAGCAGTTAAGCGATTTAATCCGTATAAAAACGTGCGCCTCGCTTCATTTGCGGTGTATTGGATTCGTTCTGAAATTCACGAGTTTATTTTTAAAAATTGGAAGATTGTCAAAGTTGCCACCACCAAAGCGCAACGCAAATTATTTTTCAAATTAAAACAAGCCAAAGCGCATATTTATCAATCTTTAAACGCGCAACAGGCTGAGAAAATTGCCAACGATTTAGGCGTTCGGCGCAAAGATGTGATTGAAATGGAGACTCGCCTCCAATTTAACGACGTGGCATTTGAATGCACGGACACCGAAGATGCGCACGTGCCAGAGCATTATTTAACCGACGACAACACCCAAACGCCCGAGCAATTATTACTCAATCAAGACAATCACGAAAACCAACAGCAGCAACTTTATCAAGCGTTGGCAGCGCTGGATGCGAGAAGTTTGGATATTTTGCAATCGCGCTACTTGAAAGAAGAAAAAACAACCTTACATACTTTAGCAGACAGATATGGCATTTCCGCCGAGCGGATTCGCCAGCTTGAAAATAAAGCGATGCAAACGCTTAAAACCAGTCTAAGCACGCATCAAGCTTAGATTTAATGATGACTAAAAAAGGAGAGAAAATGAATATTCGCCCCCTATACGATCGCGTGATTGTGCGCAGAATGGAAGAGGAAAAAACCACCGCCAGCGGTCTGATTATTCCCGATTCAGCCACTGAAAAACCTGCCAAAGGTGAAATTATCGCCATCGGCAATGGCAAACTGGACGACCACGGAAAGCCCGTTGCACTCGCAGTTTCAGTCGGCGATACAGTGCTATTTACCCAATACGCTGGCACCGAAATTAAATCAGGCAGCGAAACATTATTAGTGATGCGTGAAGACGACATCGTCGCAATTATTGAATAAAGGAGATTAAATTATGTCAGCAAAAGAAGTGAAATTTGGCTCAGAAGCCAGAAATTTAATGTTAAGTGGCGTGAATATGCTTGCAAATTCTGTCAAAGTAACACTGGGCCCAAAAGGCAGAAATGTGATTTTAGACAAATCATTTGGCGCACCGACCATTACTAAAGACGGCGTGACAGTTGCCCAAGACATTACTTTGGAAAACAAATTTGAAAATATGGGCGCGCAAATGGTGAAAGAAGTGGCTTCTAAAACCAATGATATTGCAGGCGATGGCACCACTACCGCAACTGTGTTGGCTCAAGCACTCATCACCGAAGGCGTAAAAGCCGTTGCCGCTGGGATGAATCCAATGGATTTAAAGCGCGGTATTGACAAAGCCACTGAGGCAGTGGTAGCAGAATTACGCGCCATTTCTCAGCCTTGTAGCGATCAAAAAGCGATTGCTCAAGTGGGCACAATTTCTGCCAATTCCGATACCAGCGTTGGTGATATTATTGCCGAAGCGATGCAAAAAGTCGGCAAAGAAGGGGTGATTACGGTAGAAGAAGGATCAGGGCTTGACAACGAATTAGATGTGGTTGAAGGGATGCAATTTGAGCGTGGTTATTTGTCGCCTTATTTTGTCAATAATCAAGATGCAATGTCGGCAGATTTGGATCAGCCGTATATTTTGATGCACGATTCAAAAATTTCTAATATTCGGGATTTGTTGCCAACCCTTGAATTGGTGCAAAAATCAGGCAAAAGTTTGTTGATTATTGCCGAAGACATCGAAGGCGAGGCGTTGGCTACTTTGGTGGTCAATAATATGCGCGGTATTGTCAAAGTTGCTGCCGTCAAAGCTCCAGGTTTTGGCGATCGGCGCAAAGCAATTTTAGAAGATATTGCGGTGCTCACGGGCGGCGTGGTGATTTCTGAAGAAGTCGGTTTGTCGCTTGAAGGCATCACCGAAGAGCATCTTGGCATCGCAAAACGCATTGAAGTCGGCAAAGACAACACAGTCATTGTAGATGGTGCGGGCGAAAAAGCCAACATTCAGGGTCGGATTACGCAAATCAAAACTCAGATTGAAAATACCAGCTCAGATTACGATCAAGAAAAACTCTCCGAGCGTTTGGCTAAACTCTCAGGTGGCGTGGCAGTGATTAAAGTCGGTGCCGCTACGGAAGTTGAAATGAAAGAAAAGAAAGATCGGGTGGATGATGCATTGCACGCAACTCGCGCCGCAGTTGAAGAAGGCGTGGTGCCGGGTGGTGGCGTTGCTCTAGTGCGCGCGATGACTGTATTGACTGGATTAAAAGGTGACAATC
This sequence comes from uncultured Piscirickettsiaceae bacterium, assembly GCA_964603245.1. Lineage (GTDB taxonomy): Bacteria > Pseudomonadota > Gammaproteobacteria > PS1 > Pseudothioglobaceae > CAZRUL01. The sequence continues at coordinate 8,646 of CAZRUL010000014.1, read as the reverse complement.
ACGATCAAACCATCGGCATTGAGCTGACTCAACGCGCGATGGAATCTCCTTTGCGTCAAATCGTGGCAAATGGCGGCGGTGAGCCTTCAGTGGTGCTCAACGAAGTGGCTAAAGGCAGTGGCAATTACGGCTACAACGCAGGCACTGAAGTGTATGGCGATATGCTGGAAATGGGTATTTTAGATCCCACTAAAGTGACGCGCGCAGCCCTTCAACACGCAGCGAGTATCTCTGGGCTGATGATTACGACTGAGGCGATGATTACCGATGCGCCTCAAGACGCTGCAGCTGCCGCACCTGATATGGGTGGTATGGGAGGTGGTATGGGTGGAATGATGTAATTTTCCACTTTGATTGAAAAAAAGCTCCACTCGTTGGGGCTTTTTTGTGTTTAATTTGCGCCTAAAAACCACTCAAAATTTAGCAAAAACCCCACTCAATATCGTGTTAAATTGCACCACTGCACTATTTAAAAATTTTTTCATTCAAGTTTTTTTCATTCAAATGTTTTTAACGCCACTCAAATTTAATCCGTGAACGATTACAACGCCGCCTCCATTGAAATTCTGACTGGACTTGATCCCGTGCGCAAACGTCCAGGAATGTATACCAACACCGAATACCCCAATCATTTGGCGCAAGAAGTGATTGACAACAGCGTGGATGAGGCGATTGCGGGCTATGGCGACAAAATTGAAGTCGCGCTGCATCAAGACGGCTCGCTATCAGTCGGCGACAATGGGCGCGGAATGCCAGTGGATATGCACCCCACCGAAGGCAAATCTGGAGTTGAGGTAATTTTGACCAAATTACACGCTGGCGGAAAATTTTCTGGCGATTCGTATCAATTCTCTGGCGGTTTGCACGGGGTGGGAATTTCGGTGGTAAATGCCCTGTCCAGTTCGGTCAAAATTTGGATTAAACGCGCAGGCAACCAATATTATATTGAGTTTGAAAATGGCGTTAAACAAACCGATTTACACGTTATTTCCAGCGTCGGAAAACGCAATACTGGCACTCTACTGCGCTTTACGCCCAATCCTATTTTCTTTGACACGGTTAAATTTTCCATCCCAAAATTACTCCACAATCTGCGCTCAAAAGCGATTTTATGCCCTGGATTAGAAGTTGTTTTTAATAACGAAATCAATCAAACGCAAGAAAAATGGCACTACAAAGCAGGCTTATCGGACTATTTATCCAGCGCATTAAACGGATTAGATTGCCTGCCGAAAACGCCTTTTGTGATTCATTTTAGCGACAAAACACAGCAACTAGATTGCGCCCTAACTTGGAGTTTGGACAATGTCAATGTCGTGGCTGAAAGTTATGTCAATCTGATTCCCACCACCCACGGCGGAACTCACGTAAACGGGATGCGGTCGGGCTTAACCGAGGCACTCAAAGAGTTTTGTGAATTTCACAATCTGATGCCAAAAAACCTCAAACTCACACCCGACGATGTTTGGCAAAAAATCGCCTATATTCTATCCATCAAAATATTAGATCCGCAATTCTCAGGACAAACCAAAGAGCGACTTTCTTCCAGAGAATGTGCGAGTTTTGTCGCAGGCGTGGTCAAAGACGCTTTGAGTATTTGGCTCAATCAACACACCGAAATTGCCACCTTAATTGCCCAACTCGCGATTTCAAACGCGCAAACCCGAGTCAAATCCAGCAAAAAAATCATCCGCAAAAAAATCATCAGCGGCCCTGCTTTGCCCGGCAAACTCTCTGATTGTAGCAGCAATGATTTAAATCAAACCGAGGTTTTTTTAGTGGAAGGCGATTCGGCGGGCGGCTCTGCTAAACAAGCCAGAGACAAAGAATATCAAGCCATTCTGCCACTCAGAGGCAAAATACTCAACACGTGGGAAGTGGATTCGGATCAAGTGCTGGGCTCAAATGAAATTCACGACATCAGCGTAGCGATTGGGCTGGAGCCAAAAAATGACGATTTGAGCGAATTACGCTACGGCAAAATTTGCATTCTGGCGGATGCCGACTCCGATGGCGCACACATTGCTACCCTGATTTGCGCGCTGTTTGTCAAGCATTTTCCTGCACTCATTCGGGCGGGACATATATTTGTTGCGATGCCGCCACTGTATCGAATTGATGCGGGCAAGCAGGTTTTGTATGCACTTGACGATGGCGAGCGCGATAGAATGATCAAAAAACTTGAGCGTCAAAATAAACGCGCCAAAATCCAAGTCCAACGTTTCAAAGGTTTGGGCGAAATGAACCCCTCCCAACTCCGCGAAACCACGATGCATCCCGACACTCGGCGACTGATTCAACTCACTTTAGACGACCCCGAGCAAGTGAATCAAATAATGGATAAATTGCTCTCGAAAAAACGCGCTGGCGATCGCAAAATTTGGCTGGAATCAGCAGGAAATTTAGCCAATGTCTGACTCAAAATCACATCAAAAAACACAGCAATCAAAAACACCAAAAGCATTGAAGCCAAAAACTTCACCAAAAGCACTGATTTTGCTCTCTGGCGGGCTGGATTCTACCACCACGCTGGCGATCGCAAAAAACCAAGGCTACGATTGTTATGCGCTGAGTTTTGATTACGGTCAAAAACAAAAATCAGAATTGAATTCCGCGCGCAATATTGCTCAAAAATTCGGCGTGATTGAGCACAAAATACTGCCAATTTGTCTGGCAGATATTGGCAAATCGGCGCTGACGGATGATAGTATTCAAGTGCCAAAATTTAAAAAAAGCAACGAGATTCCCATCACTTATGTGCCTGCGCGGAATACAATTTTTCTCTCTTTAGCACTGGCTTGGGCTGAAACTTTAGCCGCGCGCGCAATTTTTATCGGCGTGAATGCGCTGGATTATTCGGGCTATCCCGATTGCCGACAAGCCTATATTGAGGCGTTCGAGACGATGGCAAATCTTGCCACCAAACAAGGCGTGGAGGGCGCAAAAATCACCATTCACACGCCATTGATTCACCTCAACAAAGCGCAAATTATTGCCCAAGGAATGCGTTTGGGGCTGGATTATTCGCTCACCACCAGCTGTTATCAGGCAAATTCAAAGGGTGAGGCGTGTGGCGTGTGCGATGCGTGCGTGTATCGCAGATTGGGCTTTGAACAATCAGGCGTTGCTGACCCGACAAACTATCAAAATAAATCGTAAAAATTCTGTCAATTCGGGATTGTTTAACGATAAAATTAGAACTTTTTTTAATTCTAGGAATACAAATGAGCATCGAGCAAAGAGTAAAAAAGGTGGTGGCTGAGCAATTGGATATCAGCGATGATATTGATAACAACGCCTCTTTTGTTGATGATTTGGGTGCGGATTCGTTGGACACCGTAGAACTCGTGATGTCGCTTGAAGAAGAATTTGGTTGTGAAATTCCTGACGATCAGGCAGAAAACATTACCACCGTTCAGGAAGCGATTAATTACGTGAATAGCACACTGTAATGATTGCCTAAATTTATAAAAAAGGTGCTTTGTTTAAAATCAAGCGCCTTTTTTATGGCGTGTCTTTTCCGTTATTGTTCGGTTTTAGGCACAGTCAAAGTAAGCACAAACTACTTTTTAGGTTAATTTTTGAGTCGCATTTTTTATCTCGCATTTGACGTTTTCTCAAAAACGCCCTTCAAATTTTAATCATTTTCCCAATCACATTATGAGCAAAAGACAGGTTGTAATCACAGGAATGGGAATGGTTTGTCCAGTCGGGCTCAGCGTGAATGAATCTTGGCAAAATATTCTCAATGGACGCTCTGGCATTGCCACGCTGACCAATCTTGACACACAAGGGCAGTCGGTCACTTTCGGCGGCTCGGTTAAAAATTTCAACATCACCGATTATCTCTCGCGCAAAGAAGCCAAAAAAATGGATCCCTTCATTCACTACGGAATGGTGGCGGGAATGCAAGCAATTGAAGACAGCGGAATTGAAGTCACTGAACAAAATGCGCATCGCATCGGCGTAGCAATCGGCGCAGGCATTGGCGGATTGGGCACGATTGAAAAAACAGCGGATGTGTTTCGTGAAAAAGGCGCCAAACGGATCTCGCCTTTTTTTGTGCCCTCTTCCATCATCAATATGATTGCGGGCAATTTGTCCATTAAATACGGATTAAAAGGGCCCAATTTTGCCATTGCTACCGCTTGCACTTCAGGCACTCACAATATCGGCGATGCTTCGCGTTTGATTGAATACGGCGATGCCGATGTGATGATTGCAGGCGGCGCTGAAATGTCAACCACCAATTGTGGCTTGGGCGGATTTGCCGCAGTGCGCGCACTTTCCACCCGCAATGACGACCCCGCAACTGCCTCCAGACCTTGGGACAGAGACCGAGATGGCTTTGTGCTCGGCGATGGCGCAGGCGTTGTGGTGCTGGAAGAATACGAACACGCCAAAGCCCGAGGTGCCAAAATTTACGCCAAAATATCAGGCTATGGAATGAGTGCCGACGCCTATCATATGACCCTGCCCTCAAAAGGTGGCGATGGCGCGGCGCGCTGTATGAAAAATGCACTCAACAATGCAGGCGTGAATGCGGATCAAGTGGATTATATCAACGCACACGGCACTTCCACGCCAGCGGGCGATCAAGCAGAAACAGACGCAGCCAAAGCCGCACTCGGAGCGCACGCGCACAACATCGTAATGAGCTCTACCAAATCTATGACAGGGCATTTATTAGGTGCGGCGGGTGGCATTGAAGCCATCTTTACCGCACTTGCCATTCGCGACCAAATCGCCCCGCCAACCATCAATATTTTTAATCCCGATCCTTTGTGCGATTTAGATTATTGCGCGGGTGAAGCACGTAAAATGCCGATTGATTATGCGGTTTCCAATTCCTTTGGATTCGGTGGCACGAATGGTTCGCTGGTATTGTCCAAAATTTAGCCCACTTTAAAAAACCTAATCGCCCCATCCTATACAATTCACAAACTTATAAAACACACTCAATGATGAAATTACTTTTTGTAGGACTTAGTTTGATGGCGTTTGAAATGCTCGCCGTGGCTGAGACAGTGGTTAAAAAAGAAAAACCTGTATTAGACAACAATCCCGACAGTTTGTTTTTTGAGCGATGCCAGCAAAAATGTTTCACGCTTGTGGATCAAACCACTGCCAAAGAAACGGCCGCTGCTGTGGCACAATGTGCTGAGCGTTGCGTTAATGATACGGCTGACAAAGCCTGCACAACGCACATCATTCACACGGGACCCAACAGAACGCGGATTGATTTTAAATGCAAACAAAAAGCCAAAGTCATCGCGCACAAGCCAGAATCTAAGCCGACTTGCATTCCAGCGTCAAAAGACAAGAAAGACAAAAATACAAACAAAAACACAGAAAATAAAAAAGACGCAAAAGATACAATCAAAACACCCGCCCCTAAAAAATCGTCAAAAGACGTTGCTGAAAATGCGCTCAAAGAAGCTGCTAAAGATAAAGTCATCACGCTTATTTGTGCAAACACTGAAGACAAAAAATAAGCACCCGTCGTCGCTTCTTAAATCAAACACACAATTAAACGCCAAAAAAGCCATTGCAAATCAACCAACAAAAGCCGCTGCAAACCGTGGGCTGTGGTTTTATTGTGAGGGCAATGCTGTAAAAAACTTAAAGCAATGACTGTGGCTTTAGTTGAGCGCAACATTAAACTAAAAACTCATTTAAAGCCCAACACGCAGCAAAAGCGATGTTATTTTGAATGCATTCAAGAATGGCGCGAGCAAGCATAACAACACCAGTAGAAAATAACAGCAAAGAAAGCAATAGAAAAACAACCAGTGAGCAAAAAAGCATCACCAAAAGAAGCTAGCAACTAACCAAAAGAAACTAACAAAGAAAGCAAGCCAAAAAAAATGACGCTCAAACGCGCCATTTCTCACCCTAAACTCTCAAAACCCTCAAAACTATTCCACCGCAACAGGCGTTTTAAGCGCACCAAAAATATCATTGCTCATAAAATCATCCGCTTTAGCTTGATAAGGCTTGGGTAATGTTGTTTTTAATGGTTTAATCGGCTGGTTCAAAGCTGCTCCCTCTGGTGCATCCTTCGCATCGTTTGTGTCATTGGTTTTCTTGTCTTTCAAATCGTTAAACAATGCCTTGCCCAGCGTATAAATCTTCACCGCACCACTCGTAATACTGCTAGCGACCGTGTCTTTATTCACCACTAACGCCCAATCTTTGTCAGTATTCTTAAACTGAATCGCCCCGCCAATTAAGGCAAGCAGCACAATAAGTAATAACGCAATTCTAATCATTTGTTGAATCCTTTGTCGTTGCTAAAACCCGCGATTTTACCCATTTCAACGCCACGAACCCAGCAATTTGCACTGTCGCCAACTCATCAAATTTACATTATCTCGCCAATCCATCAATCTTGAATGCCGCTGCTGCTCAGTAATGCTTCCACACTCGGCATCTCGCCCCTAAATGCGATGTATTGTTGCATAAAATCCAAGCTCCCACCCACCTCTAAAATACAATGCAAAAACAAATCGCGCGCGCCCGCATTCGTTTGTGTATATAAATACGCATCGGCTGCCAATACTTCCGCCCATTTATAACTAAAATACCCCGCCGCATAGCCGCCACTAAAAATATGCCCGAACGTATTTAAAAAACGATTCTCGCCAACCAAAGGCAGCAACGCTGTTTGCGCCCGCACTTTATCCAACACCTGATAAGTGTCTTCGTTTGAGAGATGAGTTTGAATGTCCCACAAAGAAAACTCGCATTGACGCAACAATTGCATTGCCGATTGGAAGTTTTTCGCTCGAATTAATTGCTCATACAACGCCTCAGGCAGCGATTCACCCGTCTGCCAATGCGCACTCAAAGCCTTAATCACCTCGCGCTCATAACAAAACAACTCCATATACTGACTCGGCAACTCCACTCCGTCCCACGGCACGCCAGAAATCCCCGCCGCACAGGGATACTCCACCTTAGTGAGCAAATGATGCATCGCATGCCCAAATTCGTGAAACAAAGTAATCACCTCATCAAACTCAAACAAAGCAGGCACGTCACTGGTCGGCGAATTTAGACTACACACCACAAACGCAATCGGCCTGTCCTCCGCACTTAACGACTGATAGTCCGCCATCCACGCCCCGCCGCGCTTGTTTTCACGCGCATACATATCTAAATAAATCCGTCCCACCAATGCTCCCGCCTCTGCAGCGCCTCGTGACCTGCGCACCTCTAATACACGCACGTCTTGGTGATAACATTCCTCGTCTAGCGTGGTGATGTCAATCTGATACAAGCGTTTGAGCGTGGCAAACAACCCCTTTAGCACCGTTGCCTCTGGAAAATACGCACTCAATTCAGACTTTTTGAAGCCATACGTTTGCACTTTGAGCTGCTCACTATAATACGCCACGTCCCACGGCATCAAATCCACCTGTGCAAAGTCGCGTAAAGCCTGTAGCTCCACTAAGGCCTGCGGTTTTGCACGAACTACCAAATCATTCAGGAAGTCTGTCACCTGCTTAGGCGAGCGAACCATCTTCGTGGCAATGGATAACGTCGCATAATTCTCAAAACCCAACAACTCCGCCATCTCAAAGCGCAATGCCAGCACCTCATCCATCAGTGCTGTGTTGTCAAAGCGCACGTCGGTGATGCCCACGCTTGAGGCACGCGAAATATACGCCTTATACACACACTCGCGCAACGACCTGTCTCGTGCATACGTCATCACGTCCATATAAATCGGCGGTTGCAAACTGATCTCAAAGCCTTTGTCGGTTTTAACTTTAGCCAACTCAAGCGCACCATAACCTACCAACTCATCACGCGTCAGAATCTTCTTCCAAGCGTTCGTAGATTGCAAGGTATTGGTTGAAAACTGATGCTGCGCCACGCTCAAACGCATTTGAATGGCTTTAAAACGTTGCAATTTAGCCCCCGTAAGCCCCACACCCGACAACTCAAACGCCAAAATCGCGTCCTTTAGAATGTGTTTTTGTTGCGCATTCAGCGAAGTCTGGCGCAAACGCTGATACGCCTGATACAACGCCTGATTACTGCCTACGTTGCTATAAAAATCCGCAATCAATGGCAGGGTTTTCTCATACTCCGCGCTAAAATCCGCGTCAAACATCACCGCATTCAGATGCGAATTGACACTGGTTTGATGGGTTAAGGTCGCCTCCATCGCGTCCATCACGCCAATCACGCCCGCCCAGTCACGACCTTGCGCGGCACGCTCCACTAACTCAGCGCTGGCCTTTAATAATGTCTCGATGGTGGATTGAATCTGCACGGTATGAAAGTTTGGACGGATATTTTGAGTCATTGAAGTCACTGTTTGAGTCATTGAAGCCATTGTAAAAATAAAAAGAGGCAAGTATAAACCCTAAAATCAACCGATGCGCGCATTCACTACAACGTTTGAAGGCGTGTGGTTGCAAAAGCCTTGTGTGGTTGCACCAGATGGGGTTATATTCACTCGCTACGGATGGATTTTAGGACGCTACAGCCATAATTTCATACGCTACGGGAGCATTTTAGGACGCTACGAAGGCAACTAAAAACGCTATGAGAGCATTTTAGAACTCTACGGATGAATTTTAAAAAGGGATGGAAGTAATTTAGAATGCTACGATAGAATTTTAGAAAGATATA
>CAZRUL010000013.1:8649-19953 GCA_964603245.1 uncultured Piscirickettsiaceae bacterium | reverse complement strand
GGCTATTTTTTGCGCAAGCGGGCGATGAGTTGGAGTTGGGTGATGGATTCTAGTAATTTGGCGCGGGTGACGGATAAATCCTGCTTGCTGTTGGCATTAGCAATGATTTCTTCGGCGCGTTGTTTGGCGATGAGGGCTTTTTGTTCGTCTAAATCTTTGGTGCGAATCGCGGTGTCGGAGAACAATGTGACCGCATCGGGCTGGACTTCAATAATGCCGCCAGAGACGTAGATGGATTGCTCGCCTGAGTCAAGTTGCAAGCGCACTTCGCCAGGTTTGAGGGTGGCAAGTAGGGCGGTGTGTTGCGGATAAACGCCAATCTCGCCGCGGGTGGTCGGGGCAAACACGCACAACGCCTCGCCTGAGTAGAGGGATTGGGTGTTGCTGACGATGTCAACGTGAATGGTGTTGGCCATTTAATCGTCTCCGTTGGCTTTGGCGCGCACTTCCTCAATCGAGCCTGTCATATAGAATGCTTGCTCGGGCAAGTCGTCCAGCTCGCCGTTTAAGATGGCTTTAAAACCTGAGATGGTGTCTTTGAGCGAGACGTATTTGCCAGGTGTGCCTGTGAAGACTTCGGCAACAAAGAACGGCTGGGAGAGGAATTTTTGGATTTTGCGCGCGCGTGAGACGGATTGCTTGTCTTCTTCGGAGAGCTCATCCATTCCGAGAATGGCGATGATGTCTTTGAGCTCTTTGTAGCGTTGCAAAATGCCTTGGACGGCGCGCGCGGTGTTGTAATGCTCCTCGCCGACAATCAGCGGATCGAGTTGTCTGGAGGTGGAATCCAGTGGATCAACCGCGGGATAAATGCCGAGCTCAGCCACTTGACGCGACAACACAACCGTGGCATCTAAATGGGCAAACGTGGTGGCAGGTGAGGGATCGGTTAAATCATCGGCGGGTACGTATACCGCTTGAATGGAAGTGATGGAGCCTTTTTTAGTCGAGGTAATGCGCTCCTGTAGTGCGCCCATCTCAGAGGCAAGTGTGGGCTGATATCCCACCGCGGACGGCATCCGCCCGAGTAATGCGGAGACTTCTGTGCCTGCTAAAGTGTAGCGATAAATGTTGTCAATGAACAGCAACACGTCGCGCCCTTCATCACGGAAATACTCTGCCATCGTTAAACCTGTTAAAGCAACTCGTAAGCGGTTGCCCGGTGGCTCGTTCATTTGTCCGTAAACCAGCGACACTTTGTCTAGCACGTTGGATTCTTTCATTTCGTGGTAGAAATCGTTGCCCTCACGAGTGCGCTCGCCGACGCCCGCAAATACCGAATAGCCTGAGTGCTCAATGGCGATGTTGCGAATCAACTCCATCATATTCACAGTCTTACCCACGCCTGCACCACCGAATAAACCCACCTTTCCGCCTTTGGCGAATGGACAAACTAAGTCAATGACTTTAATCCCTGTTTCTAATAATTCGGCTGCTGGCGCGAGCTCATCGTAATTGGGTGCGGGACGGTGAATTTCCCACGTATGCTCACTGCCAATTGCGCCCGCATTATCAATCGGCTCACCCAAGACATTCATAATGCGCCCCAGAGTTTTGGTGCCCACAGGGACTTTAATCGCCGCACCTGTGTTGGTCACTTCCAGACTGCGTTTCAGCCCTTCCGAGCCACCCATTGCAATGGTGCGCACCACGTTATCGCCTAATTGTTGCTGGACTTCTAGCGTGAGGTTTGTTTCCGTTACAATCAAGGCATCGTAAATTTTTGGCAGGTTGTCTGCTGTAAATTCAACATCAATGACCGCGCCAATGATTTGTATAATTTTTCCGTTGCTCATTTTTTTATCCTTTGTTTAACCCTTAAACAGCAGCAGCGCCACTCACAATTTCAGAAATCTCTTGCGTGATTGCCGCTTGCCTTGCTTTGTTGTAAATCAATTCTAATTCTTTCACCATATCGCCTGCATTGTCGGTGGCGCTTTTCATCGCAATCATTCGTGAGGACTGCTCGCACGCGATATTTTCCACCACGCCTTGGTAAATCAAGGTTTCAATATAGCGTTTGAGGAGGGCGTTTAATACCGATTTTGCATCAGGCTCATAAATATAATCCCAGTGATAATCTAGGGTTTCAACCTTCGGCGCCATCATTGGAATGAGTTGCACCAGTTTTGGCGTTTGCGTCATCGTATTTTCAAACTGGTTGTAAGCCACGGATAATTGATCAATTGTGCCCTGATCATAACTGTCCAACATCACGCGAATCGCGCCGATTAAATCGCTAAAATGCGGCGTGTCGCCCAAATCCGTCACAGTTGAGACGATTGTTAGCCCCGAGTTTTTAAAGAAAGCGAGGGCTTTTTTGCCAATAATGCACAAATCAATCTGAATGTTTTGATCCTGCAATTTGGTGATTTTCTTCAGCAGACTTCTAAATAAATTCGTGTTAAGTCCGCCACAAAGCCCTCGGTCGCTTGAGATAATGATAATGCCAACGCGTTTGATTGCGCCAGTATCGCGCATATAGGGATGTTGAAATTCGGAGCGCGCTTGAATGAAATTCGCAATCACTTTGGTGATTTTCTCCGAATACGGACGCGACGCCAACATTCTGTTTTGGGATTTTTTCATTTTAGACGCAGCCACCATTTCCATCGCTGAGGTGATTTTCTGAGTATTTTTAATACTTGAAATCTGCGTTTTAATTTCTTTGCCTGCTGCCATTATTTATTACCAAGTATGGTTTGCTTTAAAGTCATCAATGGCGTTTTTGAGCGCTGTAGAAATGTCGTTATTGTAATTGCCATCAATGTTGATTTTGTCCATCAGTGGCGCTTGATTGGTGTGCATATACATTAGTAATGCGGCTTCAAAATCCCCCACTTTGTTGCCATCAACATCGTCCAAAGCGCCTGAATTTGCCGCAAATAATGATACTGCCATTTGTGCCACGGACAGCGGTGCGTATTGATTTTGTTTCATCAATTCGGTGACGCGCAGCCCTCGATCAATTTGTGCTTTGGTTTCAGCGTCTAAATCTGAGGCAAACTGCGCAAAGGCTGCCAATTCGCGATATTGCGCCAAATCAAGACGCACCCCGCCGCCGAGTTTTTTGATGATTTTGGTTTGTGCCGCACCGCCGACTCGAGACACCGACAAGCCCGCATTAATCGCAGGACGCGTGCCCGCATTAAACAAATCGGTTTCTAGGAAAATTTGCCCATCGGTAATTGAAATCACATTGGTTGGCACAAAGGCAGACACATCGCCCGCCTGAGTTTCAATAATGGGGAGTGCGGTGAGTGAGCCCGTTTTGCCTTTCACCTCTCCATTGGTCATTTGTTCAACATACGCAACATTGACCCGTGAGGCGCGCTCAAGCAGACGCGAGTGCAAGTAAAAAACATCGCCCGGATAGGCTTCACGACCTGGCGGGCGTTTTAAGAGCAGTGAAATTTCACGATATGCCCAAGCTTGTTTGGTTAAATCATCATACACAATCAGTGCGTCTTCGCCACGATCGCGAAAATACTCGCCCATCGTGCAACCCGCATACGGGGCGATATATTGGAGTGCAGCAGAATCGGACGCGCCAGCCATCACCACAATGGTATTGCTCATCGCACCGTGCTCTTCTAATTTGCGCACCACGGCGGCAACCGAGGAGGCTTTTTGTCCGATGGCAACATAAATGCATTTCACCCCAGTATTTTTTTGGTTAATAATGGCGTCAATGGCGACGGCGGTTTTGCCTGTTTGCCGATCGCCAATAATTAACTCACGCTGTCCTTTGCCAATTGGCACCATCGCATCAATGGCTTTAATCCCAGTTTGAATCGGCTGATCTACGGATTGGCGATCAATCACTCCAGGCGCCATCACTTCTAACGGCTGAAACGCACTGGCTTGAATATCACCTTTGCCATCCAATGGCACGCCCAATGGGCTCACTACTCTGCCCAGCAACGCTTCTCCCACGGGCACTTCCGTGAGGCGATTGGTGCATTTGACAATGTCTCCCTCGGAAATTTGCAAATAGTCGCCCAAAATAACCGCACCGACCGAATCCTGCTCGAGATTGAGTGCCATCCCAAAGACATTGCCTGGAAATTCAAGCATTTCGCCAAATTGCACATCTGCCAATCCGTGAATTCGCACGATGCCGTCATTCACACTGACCACGCTACCTTCGGTGTGAGCGGTGGCAGCAAAGTCAAAACCTTCTATTTGTTTTTTGATTAACTCGCTGATTTCAGAGGGGTTTAGTTGCATAACTTATCCTGTGTCAAATTTAAAATAAATGGGTTGCCAACAAATGTGAATTGAGCTCATCGAGGCGTGTTTGGATTGATAAATCAATCACTGTGTCCTCTTCTTTAATGACTATCCCGCCGATTAGATTTGGATTCACACGGACATCAATACTCACCGCGCTATTATATTTGGCGGATAAAACTCCGATCATTTGTTGGGTTTCTTTGGCGTTTAATGGGTGAGTGCTGACAATATTAAAGACTCTGGTTTTGCTGATTGTGTGGGTTAATTTGTCAAATAATTCTAAAATATTTGACATAATTTCAAGTCGTTTGTTAGCGAGCAATAAGCGCACAAAGGCGTGCTCGTTTTGACTTAATTCGCGTTCTACAATCAATTTAAGCAGGCGTTTAATCATCGCGATTTTGTCGGCTTTGGCAATTTTTGGCGTTTTGATAAATAATTGTAAATGAGGATTATCAACCAATTGCGCACCTGCTTGCAAAATTTGACGCCAAGTTGAGTGCGATGCGTTGCGTTGCGCAATGGCAAAAATCGCGCTGGCATAAGGTTTGGCGATGGCAGTGAGTTCCATTTATCTGATGCCTATAAAGTTTGTGAGAGTTTGTGCAACATTGTCTGATGGGTTTTTTCATCCACTTCTTTGTCCACAATGGCGCGAACCCCTTGCATCACTAAACCAGCAAGTTGATCTTTGAGTTGATTGCGTGCATAAACCACTTCTTGTTTGAGGTCTGATTGCGCCTGAGTTTTAATCTTTCCAGCTGCCTCAACTGCGAGGGTTTTGGCTTCTTCAATCATACTTGAGGCCTGTTGATTGGCGTTAGAAATAATTTCAGTGGCCTGATGTTTGGATTGGCTCAGTATTTGCTGCGCTTCTTTTTGCGCTTCTTTTTGCTCTGATAATCCGCGCTCTGCTGCGATCAGTCCATTTTCAATGCGTTTTTTACGCTCTTCCATGGCAGCAACAATCGGCGGCCAGATGAATTTCATACAAAACCACACAAACATGGCAAACATAATGGTTTGCCCAATCAAAGTCAGATTGATATTCATAACATTAAACCTTGCTTTTTAAAAACGCTCAAATGGATTTAGGCAACCGCGAATAAAATATACATTGAAATGCCCACTGCAATCATCGGCACCGCATCTACCAGCCCCATCACGATAAACATTTGTGTTCTGAGCATCGGGATTAATTCAGGTTGTCTGGCGGCACCCTCTAAAAAACGCGCGCCTAAAATACCAATACCGATGGCGGCACCGAGTGCGCCTAAACCCATCAAAATTGACCCTGCTAAAAATAATACACTTGTTTCCATTCCCATCTTTTTTACTCCTGCTTTTATAAAAAATTAATGCGCTTCTTTTTGATGCGCCATATCCATATACACAATGACCAAAGTCATAAAAATAAATGCCTGCAATAAGACAATTAAAATATGAAAAATTGCCCACGGCAACGACAAACTCCACTGAATCCAAAACGGCAACAACGCAATCAGAATGAAAATCATCTCGCCCGCATACATATTGCCAAACAAACGCAGTGCCAATGAAACGGGTTTAGCGATTAAATTGACACCTTCTAAAAATAAGTTAAAAGGCAACATCCATTTGCCAAACGGATGCAAAGTGAGCTCGGCTGCAAAACCGCCCGCACCTTTTTCTTTGATGCTGTAATAAAGGATCAAAATAAAAATACCAATTGACATTCCAAATGCTGCATTCGGATCAGTAGTCGGCACGGCTTTAAAATGCTCAACGCCAAAATAATGTGCCACACTCGGCAGATAATCAATCGGCACCAAATCCATCGTGTTCATTAGCACAATCCAAATAAAAGTGGTGAGTGCTAATGGTGCCACCATCGGATTTTGACCGTTAAACGAACCGCGCACATTTTCATTAATAAAGTCAATAATACTTTCAACAAAATTTTGGATGCCAGAGGGGGTGTTAGTGGTCATATTGCGACTGACACGATAAAAAATAGCCAAAAATATCACGCCAAGCACAAACGAAACACCCAGCGTGTCCAAGTGAAATGCCCAAAAACCCATCTCTTTTGCTTGCGCGGCAGAATGTGCCAAACCCCAATGACCGTCTGCAAACTGTCCGTAGGTTAAATTTTGTAAATGATGTTTAATGTATTCACTTGAAGTTACTACATTAATGGTTGTGTCTGCTGTATTCATCTACTTTTGTCTATTAAAAAACCAATTTGTCCTGCGATTAAACCCACAATCAATGCATTCGGTGCTAATTGAAACACTAAAAAACCCATCAATACCAGCCCTGCCACCAGCACCATTCGCATCACAACACTGAGAAACATACTGGCCACAATGGTGTTAACCGTAGCCTCAGTATTGTAATGTTGCGCCAAACGAGCAATAAGCCACGCATTTGTTAAACTGATCAATCCCCCGTAAATTGCAGCAAAAATTGTGTTTGCTGGCAAAAAATAAATTGCGCTGATACTGACCAAAATCAACTGTGCCACAGGACGATTGACAGCCATTACCCACATTAAAATAATCGCGAATTATACATTTATAAAATGTCATTATTTGAATTAAAACCAACTTTTACGCGAATTATTTGTCTATTAGAATTCAATTATATTTTAATAAATAACGTCAATAAAAGCCGTTTGATGCGATTGCGATTGCTTGAATTTTGTGGTTTGTTGCGGTTGATAAAATCCATTAAAATACCCACTTTTTAGAATTTTCATATTTTATGATTGCTCAACTTTCCGATCGCGCTTTATTCAAACTCAGTGGCGATGACGCGCAAACGTTTTTGCAGGGGCAATTGTCAAATGATATCAATGCATTAGTTGAGGGCGTAGCACAATTAAACGCCTATTGTCAGCATCAGGGAAAAATCATTGCGCTGCTTTGGGTGATGAAAAAAGAAGCGGATTTTTATCTGTCTTTGCCCAAAGATTTGGCCGATGTGGTGCGCCAGCGTTTGCAAATGTTTGTGATGATGTCGGAGGTGAGTTTGCAAGATGTGAGCGCTGAGGTGATTCAACTCGGCGTGATTGATGAAAACATTCATTCCGCATTTACCCTCAATACTCGGCAATCAGTGGTGTTGCATTCTGCGAATGAAACCCTTCCAAAATTGTGCGCTGCTGAGGTTTGGGAGCAAACTTGCATTGAGACGGGCGTGGCTGAAGTGTATTTAAATACCAGCGAAAAATTTATCCCACAAATGCTAAATTTGGACATTGACGAGGTCGGTGTGAATTTTTCTAAAGGCTGTTATCCTGGGCAGGAAGTGGTGGCGCGTCTGCATTATTTGGGCAAAACAAAACGGCGTTTGATGCGTTTTGAGGGCGCGCGCGAAATGCAGGTGGGCGAGGCGTTAATTGTGTCAAATTCGCCCTCAGCGAGGGCTTCGGGAATGGTTGTTCGGACCACAAAATCCGCGGAAAAATCTACGAACAAATTTGCGTGTTTGGCGACGATTGAAGTGGCACATCAAAAGGATGAAATTTTATTGGAAAAAGACAATGCCCCTGTGCGCGTTGTGGTTTAAGTTTTGTAAATATTACGGAATAAAAAAAATGTATAAATTATTGTTAATATTGATGTTATTGCCTTTTTCTGTGTTTGCACAAACACCTGCTAAAGATTTGGTGACGCTGGATTTAACCACGCATTGGGTGGGTTTTACCGCGCTGGGTTTGTTTGTGATGGCGTATATTTTGGTGGTGGTGGAAGAATTTACCAAATTCAAAAAATCCAAACCTGTGATTTTAGTGGCAGGTATTATTTGGGCATTGATTGGCTGGGTTTATGCAGCACACGGTTTGTCAGAGGCAGTGCATCACGCGGTTAAATTTAATTTGTTGGAATACGCTGAGTTGTTTTTATTCTTGCTGGTGGCGATGACTTATATTGAATCAATGCGCGAGCGTTTAGTGTTTGACAAACTCAAAGCGTGGCTGGCGAGCAAACATTTTACATTTAGACAACTTTTTTGGATGACAGGGTTTTTGTCATTTTTTATGTCACCTGTGGCTGATAATTTAACCACCGCGCTGATTATGGGCACTGTGGTTATTTCAGTGGGCAGCAAAAGCCCGAAGTTTATTGCCATTGCGTGTATTAATATTGTCGTAGCATCAAATGCGGGCGGAGCGTTCAGTCCATTTGGCGATATTACCACGCTGATGGTGTGGCAAAAAGGCTTGGTGGAATTTTCCGAATTTTTCCAATTATTTATTCCTGCACTGGTGAGTTTCTTGGTGCCAGCGACGATTATGAGTTTTGCCATCAAAAATCAAAAAGTGTCTGTGGATGACGACAAGCCTGTGAAAATTAGAACGGGCGGCTTGGTGATTATTGGATTATTTGTGCTAACGATTGTCACCGTGGTGGTGTTTAATAGTTGGTTTGCGCTACCGCCAGCGATGGGGATGATGACGGGCTTGAGTTATTTGATGATTGCGAGTTATTTGATTCAACACAAACCTAGCTCACGCAATAATCCAGCGGATGAAGACTTTGACTTTTTCCGTAAAGTGGCGAGTGCTGAGTGGGACACATTATTGTTCTTTTTCGGAGTAATTGTCGCGGTGGGCGGTATCGGATTTATGGGCTATTTGGCGCTGATGTCAGAGTTTATGTATACCGGGATGGGTGCGACGAATGCCAATATTTTGGTGGGTGTGATGTCCGCGCTGATTGACAATATTCCAGTGATGTTTGCGGTTTTGACGATGTCGCCTAATATGCCGCTGGAGCAGTGGTTGTTAGTGACTTTGACGGCTGGCATTGGCGGCAGTATGCTTTCGGTGGGCAGTGCGGCAGGTGTGGCGTTGATGGGTCAATCAAAGGGATTGTATACGTTTATGTCTCACTTAAAATGGACGCCTGTGATTGCGCTGGGTTATGGCTCGGGCATTGCGATGCATTTGTTTTTAAATCACCCGTAGCTCGTTTGCGGGCGTTGTTTTTGCGATTGTGAAATGTTGCCCAAGTTGTCGCCCGAATTGCCACTCTCCCAATCGTTTGCTAATTTGGCGCGCCCTATTTTTATTGACATAGGGCATACGGCGCTGAAATGGCGCACTGAAAATGATCCGATTCGCACGCTATTACTCAGTGAATTTGAGCCGTCGTTGCTACCAAAATCAGCCGTGAAATTCATCAGTTGCGTGACCCACACTGATTTTTTAAAGCAAATAACTGGCACGATTTCGGTGGTGAAAACCCAGCGTGAGTTTCGCCTCAAAAATCAAATATTGCGTTGTGGTTATGCAAATCCAGCCGAATTAGGCAGTGATCGCTGGCTGTCGATGATTGCCGCTTTTGGCACGTATCGCGAGCAAAATTTATTGATTATTGATGCGGGCAGTGCGCTCACTTTTGACGTTGTTTTGGCTGACGGACAACATCAGGGCGGGCTGATTATGCCTGGGTTGAGTGCGTTGCGCCAAAGTTTTGCCCAATTTCAAACGCCCAATTTTGCGCTCAGCACCCAGTTGCTCGCGACCAATACCAGAGATGGCTGGCTGGCGGGCACGACACAAATGCTGATGGATACGATTGAGCGGCGCATTGCCCACGTTTTGACCACTTATTCGCAGATTACGGTGCTGCTGACGGGTGGCAATCGCGCGATTATTGCGGCGCATTTGAGCGACAAAATCCGCGTCAATGTTGAGTTGGTTGATAATTTGGTGTTGGACGGATTGGCGTATTATGCCCACGATTGCCAGCATTCGCGCTAACGTTTGACACGGTATAATTCGTCCATTATTTTGACAGGAGAGGTTGTGCCAAAAAATCGGGTTTTATCGGGTATGCGACCCACAGGTGCTTTGCATTTAGGGCATTATCACGGGGTTTTGAAGAATTGGACGGTGCTTCAAAATACCTATAATTCGTATTTTTTTGTGGCAGATTGGCACGCATTTACCACCCATTATGCGGCGCGTTTTGGGTTAGAAACACAGGTGATGGAAATGGTGATTGACTGGCTGGCAGCGGGTGTTAATCCCGATGTGGCAACGATTTTTGTCCAATCCAAAGTGCCCGAACACGCCGAGTTGCATTTGTTATTATCGATGCTAACCCCGCTCAAATGGCTGGAGCGCGTGCCATCGTATAAAGATCAGCAGCAAAAACTGCACACCAAAGATTTGGCGACTTACGGTTTTTTGGGTTATCCACTGTTGCAAAGTGCCGATATTTTGATTTACAAAGCTGATTTGGTGCCAGTGGGGGCTGATCAAGTGGCGCATATTGAGCTGACACGCGAGATTGCACGGCGGTTTAATCACATTTATGGGCAGGAGGTGGATTTTGAGCAAAAAGCCCAAGCTGCGATTAAAAAAATGGGCAAAAAGCAGGCAAAATTATATTTGAGTTTGCGCAAAAATTATCAAGAAACGGGCGATGACGAGGCGTTAGTGACCGCGCAAGCTCTATTGCAGGATCAACAAAACATTGCGCTGAGCGATCGGGAGCGGCTGATGGGTTATATTGAAGGGATGGGCAAAATTATTTTGTCGGAGCCCGAATCATTGCTCACCAAAACCTCAAAAATGCCTGGATTGGACGGGCAGAAAATGAGCAAATCTTATCAAAACACCGTGTCTTTGCGGGATTCTAAAACAACCATTGAGCGCAAAATTAAACGAATGCCAACCGATCCCGCGCGCGTCAAATTAACTGATTGTGGCACGCCGCAAAAATGCCCTGTTTGGCAATTGCATCAAGTGTATTCGGATGACGAAACGTGCGCGTGGGTGGTGGAGGGTTGCACGCAGGCAAAAATGGGCTGTGTGGAATGCAAGCAGCCAGTGATTGACGCGGTGTGGGCGGAATTAGAGCCGATGCAAGCACGCGTTAAAACGTATCAATCCGACCCAGATATGATCAAACAAATTATTTTTGAGGGCAGCAAATCCGCCCGCAAAATTGCCAAAGAAACGATGTTAGAGGTGCGCGAGGCGATGGGGATTACGTATTAAATTGGCGCGTTCAAATCATCAATGTTTGACACTGATTTTGCCAACGATGTTTTTTGACGCACTGATTTATT
>CAZRUL010000013.1:0-8549 GCA_964603245.1 uncultured Piscirickettsiaceae bacterium | reverse complement strand
GCGATTTTTTGAATTTATGGGGCGTGAATCATTTCCTGTGCCGCGTCCAGCGTTTTGTCAGTAATCGCCACACCGCCCAAAATCCGCGCAATTTCTGCCACCCTGTGTTTGCCCGAGAGATACGTTGCCTGCGTTTGTGCATTGGCTTTGTGCTGGGTTTTAGCCACCAATAAATGTTGATGCCCGAGGGCGGCGACTTGTGCTAAATGAGTGATGCACAGCACTTGATATTTGCTGGCTAATTGTTTGAGTTTTTGCCCGACAACTTCAGCCACCGCGCCACTGATGCCGACATCCACTTCGTCAAAAATCAGGGTCGGCGGGCGCGTATTGTGCGTGTCAATCACCGAAATTGCCAGCGAAATACGCGACAATTCTCCACCAGAGGCAATTTTTTTCAAAGGTTTTGGCGTTTGTCCTGCGTTGGTTTTCACCAGAAAATCCACCCCTTCCGCGCCGTTGAAATGCACCCCGTCCGCACTGGATTTTGGCAGCAGAGCAATCACAAATTCACTGTTTGGCATTCCCAATGTTTGCATAATTTGGGTCACTGAGGCTGAAAACGCACGTCCCTGTTGTTGCCGTTTGGTGCTGAGAATGGCGGATTTTTGGGCGTAAGTTGTTTGCAGTGCGGCGCGTTTAATTTGCAGCGCGTCAATGGAATATTGTGCGTCTCCGAGTGCGTTGAGTTCGGTTTCAATGCGCCGTTGCACCTGCAATAATTCGGGGATTTGACAGTCGTGTTTGCGCGCCAAATCGTATAATTCGCTCATCCGCGCTTCTAATTCTTGGGCAGCAGTTTCATCGATACTCAACTTGGAAAGATATTGCGTCAGTTCGTAAATGGTTTCCTGAGTTTGCAGCTGCGCCCCCGTGAGCAAAACTTGCGCCCCCGTGAGTTTGTCGTCAATGATTTGGGATTGGCTGAGTTGATTGCTGAGTTGTAATAATTGATGATTGATGCCCGTCTCGGAGTCAAGTTGGTGCAAAATCTCACCGATTTGGGTGATGAGCGTGGCGGCATTGGCTTGGATTTTGAAATCAGATTCAATGCTTAAAATCTCCGTTTCGCACAGCACCGCCTCAATTAGCGTGTTGAGTTGATGACTGAGCAGATCGCGCTGCTGGATTTTGAAATGCTGATCGGCGCGTTGTTGCTCAATCTGCTTGCCGAATGTTTGATATTGCGTCACAATTTCGTTGAGTTCGGCGCATAAGTCGCGTGCGCCTGCAAAATCATCCAATAATTCGCGTTGTTGTGCGCTTTGCAATAATAATTGGTGTTCGTTTTGAGAATGCATATCAATCAGCAATGCGCCCAATTTTTTAAGGCTGGACAGTGGCACACTGATGCCGTTGATAAAGGCTTTGGAGCGTCCGTCTGCGTAAATCACGCGACGCAAAATGCACTCATTTTCATCGTTGAGCGATTGATCGGTTAATAAATCTTGGATTTTTGCCCGATGGCGAATGTCAAACACCGCGCTGATGCTGGCGAATGTTTTGCCGTGACGCACTAAATTGGCGTTGCTACGTTTGCCGAGTGCGAGTGCGAGTGCTTGTAAAACGATGGATTTTCCCGCCCCTGTTTCGCCCGTGATAACGCTCATTCCTGCCTCAAATGACAAGTCCAGCGCTTCAATCACCGCCAAATTTTTAATGGATAATTGTGCTAGCATTTGGCAAAAATTAGAGTTTATGACCCCAATGCAATTTTGAGCGAATGATGTCAAAATAATCGTAATTTTCAGGATGCAACAAACAAATACGCTGCTTGTGTTGGCGAATGTGAATCGTTTGTCCCGAGGTAATATTAACCGAGGTTTGACCGTCAAAACTGGCAGTGGCATCGGTATTCGGATGAGATTTGCTCAAACAAATTTGCACCTGACTTTTGCCAGCAATCAGCAACGGGCGATGACTCATCGTGTGCGGACAAATCGACACAATCCCAATCGCATCCACTTCTGGGTGCATAATCGCCCCACCACTGGACAATGCGTAGGCAGTTGAGCCCGTCGGCGTGGTGATAATCAGCCCATCGGCGCGCTGGGTGTTGACAAATTTATCGTCAATAAATACGTTAAATTCAATCATTTTAAGCGTGCCTTTGCGGTGTAAAACTGCGTCATTTAGGGCTAAATGGGTGCTTAAAATTGTGTCTTGTTGTTGGATTTGACAGTGCAACAAATGACGAGCTTCTTGGATAAATTTGCCCGCTAAAACCTGAGTCACAATGGCGCGCATATTTGCCACCGAAATGTCTGCCAAAAACCCGAGCCTGCCTAAATTCACGCCTAAAATTGGGATATTGTGATCCACAAATGAGCGCGCGGTGCTGAGCAAAGTGCCATCGCCTCCGACGACAATAATCAGCGCGGCTTGAGTGGCAATTTTGGCGTGTTCGCTGATGACTTGAATGCCTTTGTTGCGGAGAAAATCGCCCAATTCGTTGCCGATATTTTGGCTGGTGTCGTCGTTGGGTTTGGTGATGATGCCGATGGTATTAAACATATTTTGGGAGGGGTTTGCTAAAGCGATGTTTAGGCGGATTGCCACTTTTAAAACTGGGCTTTAAAAGCTTTTAATTGAGCACAGAAAAGTTTTAAAATAATACGCTGATTGATACTTGCTTCGTTATTAAATTTCAAACGATATTAAAAATGACCAAAAAACACAAACAAAACAGTAAAGCCACCGTTCAAGACGCAAATAAAGACGCACATCAAAACGTCAATTCTGAGGCGACAAAACCAGAATCACAGCCAGCAACAAAATCAGAAACAAAATCAGAATCAAAATCAGCAACAAATCCAACGATGCAAGCGGATTTACAAGCACAACTTGAGCAAGCGCAAAAATCGGCCAAAGAAAATTGGGACAAAGTTTTGCGAACGCAAGCCGACATTGAAAACCTCAAACGCCGACACACACGCGATTTGGAAAATGCGCATAAATTTGGACTGGATAGATTTGTCAAAGCATTGTTGGAAGTGAAGGATTCGCTGACGATGGGGCTGAAATCGGCGAGCGAGGAAAATGCCACGATTGCTCATATTATCAAAGGCATTGAAATGACCGACTCGGTGTTTATTGCGACTTTGGCAAAATTTGGAGTGGAGTCGATTAATCCCGAAAACGTGGCATTTAATCCCGAATTGCACGAGGCGGTGACGATGGTTCCGATGCCCGATAAAACCTCGGGCAATGTGCTGGAAGTGGTGCAAATCGGTTTTACGTTGAATGGGCGTTTGGTGCGTCCTGCGATGGTTATCGTCATTCAATAATTTTTTTGAATGATTATTTTTTGAATTATTTTAACGAGCAAAAAAAAAATGCACTTCACTTTCTTAAAATCGTTTGGTTTGTCGACTGCTTTGGTTTTGTTGGCGCTGATTTTGTGGGCATTGACGGGTGCGCCTCGCGCTGAAACGGCGCAAATTGAAACGCCACAAACTGGCACGCTGACAGGTGGCGTGACGCATTCGATGTTGCCTTGGTTTAAATCCAGTTTTTTGGATATTGCCGATGATGTGGATGAGGCGCGTGAAAACAGCAAACACGTGTTGTTGTTTTTTCATTTGGCGAGTTGTCCGTATTGCGCAAAAATGGTGGCAGAGTTTGACAAGTCGCCGCTCAAAAACTTTATTCAACAAAATTTTGACGTGATAGCAATTAACATTAAAGGCGATAAAGAGGTGGCAATTAGTGCGGCGCAAACGTTGAGCGAAAAGGCGTTAGCGCAACAAATCAAAGTGCAATACACGCCGACTATGGTTTTTTTAAATCACGATAATCAAGTTGTGGCGCGCACGAACGGCTACCGAAGTCCCGCTCAGTTGCAAAAAATTCTGGATTATATCAGTCGCAAAATTTACCTGAATTTGACGCTGGCAGAATATATTGCCCGCACGACGGATGCGGATAATTATCAACTACAAAACAATGCGAGTTTTCAAAATCTGAGTGATTTGTCGCAACTCAAAACCCCGCTGGCAGTGATTTTTGAGGACAAATCCTGCGATGCTTGTCGGGTTTTTCATCAAACAACACTCAAAAATACACAGGTGAAAAATGCCTTTAAAGCGTTTGATGTGGTGCGTTTTGATGCGCATTCCACCGAGCCGATTATTGACAATATGGGGCGTAAAACCACCCCAAAAGAATGGGCAAAGCGGCTTAATTTAACGTATCGGCCGGGCATTATTTTGTTTGACAAAGGGCGTGAAATTACGCGCATTGATGGACTTTTGTATCGGTTTCATTTTCAAGAAGTGTTGCGTTATGTGAGCGGGCGGTTTTATCAAACGTTTGCCACTTATAATGCGTATTTAGCGCATCGGAGCAAAACTTTGCTGGAACAAGGGGTGAATATTGACATCAGTCAATAATTGCGCAGTCATTTTTTAAGGGGAGAGACGTATGAAACGTTTGGTATTTTCGTGGTGTGTTTTAGCATTTTCAGTCGTATTTTCAACCCTGACTTCAGCCAGTAGCGCGCTTTTGTCAGCGGACGAGGCGTTTAATTTGCGCGCCAGTGCGGTCAATAATCAAATCATTTTGGACTGGGATATTGCCAAAGATTATTATTTGTATCGGGAAAAAATCAAGATTTCTGCTGCCATTCCCGCGCAATTAGGCAAGATTGAGTTCCCGCAAGCAAAGATTAAAAACGACGAATTTTTTGGCAAAGTCGGCATTTATCGCGATCAAATCAGAGTCACCATTCCTGTGCTTCAGTCGGGACTTAAATCGGTGTTGCTCAACGTCACGTATCAGGGCTGTGCGGATATGGGCGTGTGTTATCCGCCAGTGACTAAATCCATTACGTTGGATTTGACTAAAACACCGTCGCCGACTCAGCGCGCACTGGGTTTGTTTAGTCAAGCACAAACCAAGGCAAATTCGTGGCTGGCACAACTCTCAAATAATAGCAGCCATCCACTCCCCGCCGAGCAGGCGTTTGCGTTTTCTGTGCAAGTAAAAGATGCCAACACGCTGATTGCTAGTTGGCAAGTTGAGGACGATTATTATTTGTATCACGATAAATTTTTGATTGATGTCAAAGGGGCTGATTTTGACAAAATCATTTTTCCAGCGGGCGAAATCAAAGACGATATTGCATTTGGCAGAGTGGAGACGCACAAAGGTTTGCTGAGTGTGGAGATTCCGCTTAAAAATATCAAAACGCATACGCTGACGTTTAGCGCAAAATATCAGGGCTGTTGGGAGGGGGGCGTGTGTTATCCGCCACAGGAAAGCTCAAGTGTGGTGGTGTTGCCACAAAGTGCGATGATTGCTCCTCAAATCATTCAACCCACGCAAACGAATAAAACCAATCAGCTCACTCAAACGCGCGCTACAGAGCCATTAAACGGCGCAAATACCAAAAATCAGACTGCCACAAATGCACCGATTGAATTAAACCAAACCAGTCAAATCGCGACTTTGTTGCAACACGATAATATGCTGTGGATTTTGCTGAGCTTTTTCGGTTTTGGTTTGTTGCTGTCATTAACGCCGTGCACGTTTCCGATGATTCCCATTTTGTCGGGCATTATCGTTGGGCATAAAGACAAAGTTTCCACCAAAAAAGCACTGCTAATGTCGGTGGTATTTGTGCTGGCAATGAGTTTGACGTATGCGATGGCGGGCGTATTGGCGGGATATTTTGGCGAAAATTTGCAGATATTATTTCAAACGCCGTGGATTTTGGTGATGTTTAGTTTGGTGTTTGTGGTTTTAGCGTTGTCAATGTTTGGGTATTTTGAAATTCAACTGCCCGCCAGCATTCAAAATAAAATTGCCAAAATGAGCAAAAAACAAGACGGCGGGCATTTGACTGGCGTGGCGGTGATGGGGTTTTTATCCGCGCTGATTGTCGGGCCGTGTGTTGCCCCGCCGCTGGCAGGTGCGCTGATTTATATCGGTCAAACAGGCGACGTGCTGCTGGGGGCTTTGGCGTTATTTGTGATGAGTTTGGGGATGGGTGTGCCACTGATTGCGATTGGCGCTGGTGCGAGTAAATTACCGAAATCGGGCGCTTGGATGAATCAAGTGAAATATATTTTTGGCGTGCTGATGTTGGCGGTGGCGATTTGGTTATTGGAGCGCATTATTTCTGAGACGATGACGCTGATTTTGTGGGCAATGTTGCTGACGATTGCACCGATTGCGCTCGGCGTGCTGAATTCATTGGCAAACACAACCTCGCCTTGGATGCGTATTTTTAAAGCGTTTGGGCTGATTGTGCTGGGTTACGGCATTTTGATTTGGGTGCTAGTGGCGCGCGGCGGTGGCGATATGTTGATGCCTTTGGCGGGCTGGGGAGGGTCTTATACGCAAACTCAGCAATCAAAGGTTGTGTTTGAGCGGGTCGAATCTAATCAAGCGTTGGACGCTGTGCTGGCGCGGGCCGAGTCAAATCAGCAAATTGTGATGCTGGATTTTTATGCGGACTGGTGCATTTCCTGCAAAGAGTGGGAGCGCACTGTGTTTACCGATCAATTCGTGGTGGCAAGTGTGCGTAATATGGTGGCGCTGAAAGCGGATGTGACGCAAAATAATGCAAATGACAAAGCGTTGATGGCGCGGTTTAATATCATCGGCCCGCCAGCGATTTTGTTTTTTAAAGCGGGCAAAGAGTTGCACGCAAAAAGGATTATCGGAGAGATGAATGTGCGTGATTTTCGGGCGCATTTAAATCTAGTTTTAAATTAACTCTAAATCAACTTTAAATCAGTTTTAATTCAATTTGAGCCAATTTTAACCAAATTTTAAAGCAAAGTTTAGAAGTGCTTTAAACGGGTTTTTGCGGGGTTTTGCGGTGAAAATGACCGTAAAATTCATTATGTGGGTGGTAAAATCTGATTTTTTTATTTGGATTGCTGACCGCTTTTTTGAGCGCGCCACCCCAAAAATACTTTTATAGGAAACCGCAATGGACATTCGCAAAGTCAAAAAACTGATGGAATTATTGGAGCAATCCAATATGGCTGAGATTGAAATTCACGAAGGCAAAGAATCGGTGCGTATTTTGCGCTACAGTCATCCCGCTGAAATGATACCCGTTGCTGTTGCACCCGCCGCACCTGTTGTTGCGCCAGCGCCAATACCCGCTGCTGATTTGACCATTGACGGACATCCGATTACCTCGCCGATGGTTGGCACTTTTTATGGCTCTGCTTCGCCGACTTCAGATGCGTTTGTGAGTGTGGGGCAGCACGTCAATCAGGGCGATACGGTGTGCATTATTGAGGCGATGAAAATTATGAATCAAATTGAGGCGGATCAATCTGGCACGGTGCTAAAAATATTGTGCGAAGATGGCGATGGGGTTGAATTTGGGCAAACTTTAGTGATCATAGAATGAAAAAAATCCACAAAATTTTAATTGCCAATCGCGGTGAAATTGCGTTGCGGATTTTAAGGGCGTGCAAAGAATTGGGCATCAAAACAGTGGCTGTGTATTCCACGGCGGACAAAAATCTGAAACACGTGCGCTTGGCCGATGAGGCAGTTTGTATCGGCCCGAATGCCTCAAAAGACAGTTATTTAAATATCCCAACTTTGATCAGCGCCGCTGAGGTAACGCACGCGGATGCGATTCATCCCGGCTATGGTTTTTTGTCAGAAAATGCCGATTTTGCGCAGCGAGTTGAGGAAAGCGGATTCATTTTTATTGGCCCGAAGGCTGAAAATATTCGCGTGATGGGCGATAAAGTGGCTGCCATCAAAGCGATGCAAAAATCAGGCGTGCCGTGCGTGCCAGGTTCGAATGGTGCATTGAGCACGGACGATGAGGCGAATCTTCAATTGGCGCGCGATATTGGTTTGCCGATTATCATCAAAGCCTCTGGCGGTGGCGGTGGGCGCGGTATGCGAGTGGTGGAAAATGAAGCGGATTTATTGGGCTCAATTGAGCTCACAAAAACTGAGGCGTTGAATTTTTTTGGCAATGCTGAGGTTTATATGGAAAAATTTTTAACCACCCCGCGCCATATTGAGATTCAAATTCTCGCCGATGAGCACGGCAATGTGGTGCATTTAGGCGAGCGCGATTGCTCGATGCAACGTCGCCATCAAAAAGTGGTTGAAGAAGCCCCCGCCCCTGGCATCAGCGCCGAATTGCGCAATCAAATCGGAGGCGTGTGTGCTAAAGCCTGTCAGGTGATTGCGTATCGTGGGGCAGGCACGTTTGAGTTTTTATTTGAAGCGGGCGAGTTTTATTTTATTGAAATGAATACCCGCGTTCAAGTGGAGCATCCCGTGACCGAAATGATTACTGGCATTGACATTGTGCGCGCGCAAATTCTGATTGCCGATGGCGAACCACTTGCCTTTACGCAGGATGATATTGAAATCCGCGGGCATTCGGTGGAGTGCCGAATCAATGCCGAAGACCCGAATAATTTTATGCCTTCGCCCGGCAAAATTACCCGTTTGCACGTGGCGGGCGGATTGGGCGTGCGGGTGGATTCTCATCTTTATATGGGCTACGTGGTGCCGCCGTATTACGATTCAA
The DNA here is from genome assembly GCA_964603245.1 of uncultured Piscirickettsiaceae bacterium. GTDB lineage: Bacteria > Pseudomonadota > Gammaproteobacteria > PS1 > Pseudothioglobaceae > CAZRUL01. The sequence continues at coordinate 25 of CAZRUL010000013.1, read as the reverse complement.
TGATTGGCAAATTGATTACGTTTGC
>CAZRUL010000012.1:6118-20661 GCA_964603245.1 uncultured Piscirickettsiaceae bacterium | reverse complement strand
CGCCTATATTTCTATGAATTGTTGCACCGCAGGACAATACAGAGCGGATTTTATCGGATTTGGATAGATTTGTGCCAAAACACGTTGATAATCGCCCAATTGTTGGCTGTGTGTGGATTTTTGTCTGTGAATAAAGTCCTCAAGCGTCTCGTTTTCCAACAAACCCGCGGTTTTAAAGTCAATCACCCACACAATGCCCGCATCGATGAAAATTCTATCCATAATCAACGTGCGCCCGCCGTCTATAAACGCTGCCTCCACAAGTGTGGTTTCGCGCGCCTTAAAAAGCCACGAAAACACGCTATCGGTGCGAGTTTTGGTGAGTAAATCCAGCAAATTGCGTGCATATTCGCCCAAATCGCGCGCACTAAAGCCCATCTCTAATAATCGCGCCCGAACTGTTTGCACGCTCGGATTAAAGCATTCCATCTCATAATAATGGTGCAACAACGTGCCGAATAGGCGTTTAAACAGTGCATCGTCCCCATCCACCGCGTCAATCGGCTCTCCTTGTGGCTCAGCGAGCGGATTAGGCGTGTTTAAGGTCGCAAAACGGGTGAGTTGAGGCGCAACAGGGGCGGGATTGTCGGTTTTAGGCGCACTCTCTAAATCCTCAAACGTGGTTTGATAAAAAGGCATCAAATGTGCCAATAAACTGTTTTTATTTGCCTTTTTTTGCTGACTTGTCGCGCCTAATAAGTGCAGGGCGGTCTTCGCACGCGTCATTGCCACATATAAAAGCCGCATTGACTCAAAATACGCCTGTTGTGCGTTCATAAACGATAAATAAGCGTAAGTCGGGTGTTGTTTGCTCGTTTTTGCCCCGCGCATCGGCGCAATCAACAACGATTTATCGGCAAATTCTTGCAGTTGGATAATCGGCAAGTCATCTGAGCGAGGTGCGCGCCCAAGTCCTGGAATAATCACGCAATCAAACTCCAAGCCTTTGGCAGAATGAATCGTCATCAGTTTTACAGGTGCAGGGGTTGAGGGCGCATATAAACCGTCCAGCATTGCCTCAATCGTGTCTAGCGTGAGACTATCCACACGCTCACAGGCGTAAATAATGCGCAGAAATTGGGTTTTAATCTCCATCTCAACAGGATTTAGCACGTCCAGCGCGCCCAATTGCTTGAGGGCGTGAATCAAACGAGTTGCCACACTAAAACGCTGTGAATGCTCAATTGCGCCACTCAAACACGCCAAACAATGCGCAGCTCGGCGTTTTCCGTCTGGACTGAGGGTATTTAGCACGGCATCATTGTGTAATTGCGTCCAAACAATGCCATTGTCCTCGTTTGACAACAGCAACACATCGGACAGGCTCAAACCCAGCCATTTTGAGCGCAACAGGCTGAGCCACGCGAGTTTATCGCCGAGATGGAGCAGACAACGCGTCAAAATCAGCAAATCGCGGGTGAATAAATGATTTTTAAGCGGAGTTGTCTTAAATGCTTCAAAAACCACGTGATTTTGCGCCAAAGTGGCTGAAATATGGCTTAAATGACTGCGGGTGCGCACTAACACGGCAATACTCGCCTCGGGGGTGCCAATTAAGGTTTGTTGAATGATTTTTAGAACGGTATTTGCCTCGGCCTGAGCTTGATTGTCCAAAAACGGATAGAAACGAATTGCCTTCTCATCAGATTTGGCAAAAGACGTCTGGGATGGCATATAAGTAATCGCACCGCGACTGACGTTCGCATTCTCGGGAAAAATACGCGCAAACAAACGATTATTGCCCGCCACAATCGCGCCTGAGGAGCGAAAATTCGCATTCAACCGTAGCGCGGTGAGGCGCACGTCTGCAATGCCGTGTTGTTGCGCCTGAATAAACAAACTGACTTGCGACTGGCGAAATCGGTAAATGGATTGCATCGGATCACCCACTAAAAACAACGTTTTGCCCTCATTTGGCTGCCATTGTGCGATGAGTTTGGCAATCAGGCTGAATTGTGTGATGGACGTGTCTTGAAACTCATCAATCAACAAGTGTTGCAGCTGATAGTCCAAAAACAAGGCAATCTCGCTGACATTCTCAGCATTTAGCGCGCCATCCGCACGCAACGCCACCTCAATAAAGTCAAACGTGTCGGTGTTGGCAAAATAGATGCCGAGTTGCGCCACACACAACCGCAAAACGCTTGCCATATCCGCCAATATCTGGGAATGGTCTGAGTCGGGGCAAAATTCGGGCAGCATTGCCGTCTCAAACAACAAATGGCGGAATGTGTCGCTGGACGGCGTGTTTTCTGAACTAAGTGCTTGTAATATCTGTTTAATCTGGTTTTTTTCGTCTTTTAACTCAGCAGGAAAGCCATCGCGCTTGGTTAAGGTTTTGCGCCAGTTGTTTTTAGTCAAACACAGCCTAGCGATGGCTTGCCACTGCGATAAATCCGCGGGATTGTCCCCTGGCAACGTGGCAATGCGCGCCATCTCAGATTGGGTGCTCACACAGGTGGCAGCAAAGAATTTTTCGCTCAAAAAAGGCGTGGCGGCGCATCTAAGTTCGCTTAAATGCTCACTAATCAGCGAATCGGCAGTTTGCGCCAATAATTCGGCGTCTAGTTGATCGTTTTGATACAAACGCGGCAGCCACTGGTCTCGTTTGCCCAACATATGCACGGTTAAGCGATAAAATTTCTCAATATTGTTATCAAGATACAACAACAGAGCGGCAATCGGAGTGGAATGCTCGGCATCGTTGAGTAAATGCAAAACCTGCTCGCTGGCGTGTTGATATGCCTCGATTTGCGCGTAATGCTCAGCGATAATGCTGGGCGAGACCCAATTTGCGCGATTTGGATGGCGATTGACAATAATACTGGCGAGTTTGTCAATCGTGGTTATCTTTAGCCGAGTTTGCAGTTGTAACAATTGCCAATTTCGCGTCTCGGAGCGCGCCATCACTTGAAGGGCTAAATCATACGTGATTTGCTTGTGCGGCTGGCTCGGACGGGGGTTTTTGGTGGATTTCAGGGCATCGATAATGCGTTTGGTGAGTTCGGCGACGGCTTTGTTGGTAAATGTCATCGCCAGCACGTTTTCAGGTTGTGAGCAGACGGTTAGCAATTTGAGATAGCGTTGGGTGAGCAGTTCTGTCTTGCCCGAGCCTGCGGGGGCTTGAACGATGAATGATTTGGCGGGATTTAAGGCTTGGGCGCGCTGAATTGAGTCGGTTATCACGGGATTTGTGGGGGTTGGGATTTTTTTGAGTGGAATGCTTAAAACAGATTTTGAACGGGCTAAAACGGCAAAAACTACATCTCCTCAGGGCTGGACACGCCCAAAAGACCCAGCCCATTGGACAAAATTTGCGCCACCGCTTTAATCAACGTTAGGCGAGTGGCTTGCAGGGTTTGGTCTTCAATTAAAAAATCACAGGCGACGTAATAACTGTGCAAGTCCGCGGATAAATCGCGCAAATAATACGCAATCAAATGCGGGGCGTGACTGAGGGCGGCGGATTCCACCAGACTGGTGTATTGCCCCAAACGTTTGATCAGGGCGCGTTCTAATGGATGGCTGAGGCGCGCTAAATCGGGGGAGTCGGAGGTTTGTGCTTCGTCTTTGTTTAAAACCGAGCAGATGCGGGCGTGTGCGTATTGAACGTAAAAAACGGGGTTGTTTCGGCTTTGTTCTTGGGCGAGCTCTAAATCAAAGTCTAGATGTTGGTCGGCCTTGCGCAGAATGTAGAAAAAACGCGCAGAATCCACGCCCACCTCTCGATATAATGCTTCCAAAGTCACGAACGAGCCGCTACGAGTGGACATTGGGATTTTTTCTGCACCACGAAACAAATGCGCAAATTGCACCAAAATAATGGTGAGTTTGGCGGGATCTTTGCCCAAAGCCTGAATAGATGCTTTGACGCGGGCAATATAGCCGTGGTGATCCGCACCCCAAATGTTGATGAGCTGATCATAGCCGCGGTTTAGTTTATCCAAATGATAGGCGATGTCGGAGGCGAAGTAAGTGGGCAATCCATTTTCGCGCACCACAACACGGTCTAAGTCGTCGCCAAACTCGGTGGTTTTAAACCAAAGCGCGCCGTCTTTTGAGTAAATATGCCCGCTGGTTTGAAGTTGAACGATGGTGTTTTGCGACAGTTGACTGTCTACTAGGGATTGCTCGCTGAACCACCGCTGATACGTCACGCCGAAGGCTTTCAAATCGTGTTTAATGCCGCCGAGGATTTGATCAATCGCCAATGTGAGAATGGCGCGATATTGCACGCCGAGGGCGGTTTTACAATGAGCGATTAAATCATCAATGTGCTGTTCTTTGTCGCCGCCGTGTTTTGCGTCGGGGCGCACGTTTGGAAAGAGATCTATTTTTGCCACGTCGCCAATTTTTAACGGGATTTGAGTGGCAATCTCAAAAATATAATCGCCTTGGTAGCCGTTGTCGGGGAATTGGTTTTTATCAACGCCAACATAACGCAAATACACGCTGGTGGCGAGAATATCCATTTGCCTGCCTGCGTCATTCACATAATATTCACAATCCACCACAAACCCCACCGCGCGCAAAATATTTGCCACACTTGCGCCGTAAGCTGCCCCGCGTCCGTGTCCGACGTGCAACGGGCCAGTGGGATTGGCGCTGACAAACTCTAACAAAACGCGCCTGCCTTTGCCCACGTTTGAATGCCCGTATTGGTCGCGCGCTTTGAGGATTTGCGGGATGATTTGAACGGTCGCATCACTGCAAAGGAAAAAATTGATAAAGCCTGCGCCAGCAACCTCCACTTTGTCAATTTGCGCGCTGTGGGCTAAATTATCCACGATGTGTTGGGCGAGCACTCGGGGCGCGAGTTGGGCTTGTTTGGACAGCACCATTGCGATATTGGTGGCAAAATCCCCCTGCGTTTTGTCTTTGGCGTGATCCAGCCGAATGTGCTCGGGCAGCTGCTTTAAAATGCCCGTGGCGACTAGGGTTTGTAGGCTTTGTTGGAGGAGTTTTTGGAGGTGTGCTTTCACGAGAATTAAATCCGAAAAAAAGGCTATTTTAACGCCTTGTTAGACTCAACTCGCGTCGCTTAAAAAACATCAATCCACCCAAACGGTTTTTTTGTTAAACTGCGAAGCCAATCTCAACACTTGCTCGGCAAGTGCTCTGTTTGTTTGATGACTTTTCAACTACCCAACTAATATTGCTATGACTGAATCCCAAATATTCGCCATCTTCTTCGCATTCATTGCGCTAGTTTTTCTACTCAAAACCATCAAAATCGTCTCCCAAAGTGATATTTACGTGATCGAGCGACTGGGTAAATTTAACCGAGAATTGAGCGCAGGCTTTCACATTATCATTCCTTTTTTAGATGTAGTGCGCGAACGACTCACGGTGCGTGAACAAATTATTGACATTCCTGGGCAATCTGTGATTACTCGCGATAATGTGAATATTCGCGTGGATGGGATGGTGTTTTGCAAAATTCAAAACGCCAAAGAGTCGATTTATAACGTGGTGGATTTCTATCACGCCATTTCTACGCTGGCGATGACCACGATTCGGAGCGAAATTGGCTCAATGTTGCTGGATGAAACTCTGAGCAATCGCGAAACCCTCAATGCACGCCTGCAATCCGAACTCTCAGATGCCGCCAGCAATTGGGGTTTGTTGATTACCCGAGTGGAAATTAGCGACATATCCGTGCCCGAAGACATTGAGCAATCGATGAATTTACAAATGAAAGCCGAACGCGAAAAACGCAGCATTGAACTCAACGCACAGGCTGAAAAAGAAGCAATTATCCGCGGTGCTGAGGCGGTGCGTCAAAGTGAATTCCTCAAAGCAGAAGCGATTGAACGGATGGCGGATGCGAAAAAATACGAACAAATAAAAATCGCCGAGGGGCAACAAAAAGCCATCACCATTATTAACGAAGCGATTGCTAAAAACCAAAACTCGGCTGAATTTTTGTTGGCTAAAGATCGCATTAAAGCCTTTCACGCCTTGGCCAGTAGTGAATCAAAAGATAAAATCGTCGTGCCTTACGAGGCGGTTGATTTGGTCGGCTCGTTGAGCATCATCAAAGATTTGTTGCGCAACAAAACTAAACGCTAAAGATTGCCCAAATGGAAAGCCTATCCGCCCTGCTACTGTTAGCGATTGGGATTATTGTTATTCTGATTGAGTTGGTGTTTGCCTCGTTTTTTATTATTTGGCTTGGGATTGCGCTGGTGCTGGTGGCACTGATTGAGGCGGTGTATCCTCTGCCCTCAATCTGGTTTCAACTCTCACTTGCCAGCGCTTTGTCGATCGCTTTGTTTTTTGCGTTTTATCAGCCGCTCAAAACTTTTATTGATCACACGCCTAAATTGGACGATAATTTTATTCAACCGCAAGGCGTGGGCATTATTCAACATCAAATGCTCAAATATCAGGGGAGTTATTTTAAGGTGGTGAATGCGGACATTTCTCAACTAGAAAACGTGCGGGTGCAGGTGATTAACATTGACAAAAATAACGCTTGGATTGAACTGGATCCACCTGCTGATTTTGCGGTGAAATGACTAGTGGTTGCCATTCTATTTATTTGGCAATCCCAGCCAAGACAGTGGTAATTCGTTAAACTTGTAATGACAATTCACACTATTTATATAATCTAAAACATCTTTGTAAGCTGGCTGTTTAAACCAATCATTTAACACATAAACATATTCCACTTTAATCCCTAATGGCTGGACTAATTTCAAATATTGTTTTCTTTTAAAATCACAAGTTTGTAGTTTTTCATCCACTGAACCCGCAACCTGTTGATATTTAACTTCAATAATAAACAGCGTTTCTCTGGCAAGAGCAAGTAAAGCGTCATCGGGCAACAATTTTTTGAATAAACTATTTTTGTTCGTCTAAAAACCGATAGAAATCATATTTTTAAAGCAGATTTAATGATATTTGTATGCTGATAAATATGATTAATTTTATCATCACTTTCTTCGTAATGCCTTTGTTCACTATTCACAAGATATTCAAGCAATATTTTCAAACTGTTTAACTCACTATCGCTCAATATTATTGTATTCATAGCCTTATTTTAGTCTCTTGTATTAAAATTTTTTCAATCTGTATTTTGGTATTTGTATTTGAAAAATGTGCCATTTTATGGTGATGAGCACAGACAACCGATAAATTTTCTAAAATGTCAAGCCCCTCTTTATGTAAAGGAATAATGTGATGAACTTCAATATAGTGATTTTTATCTTCTTTTAAAAAAGTATTCTTACATTTCGGATATAAACAAAAATTGCCGAGTGTTTTCTTTGCCAGTTTAACAATTTTGGTATTTCTATAATAAGCCTCTCTTGTGTATTCAACTTTATCTTTGTTTTTTTCTTTTGATAAATCAATCGCATTTAATTCTATTTTTTCTTCATTTAACAAAAAATCTAAATTTTCTCCGCCCAATGTATAAAACCCACGCGCATCTAAAAAACTCAGCACTTTATCTTTTCGTAATTCTTGTAATAATCTTCGGACTGTTGCCTGTGGCGTTTTGCCGCCAATTCCTATTGCGCTATAATCTTGACAATGCGCATTGAGTTGCGCGAGTGAAAAAGTTTTACTACCTTTCTCATTGCAATATTCAATTAAAAAATTTAAAAGTTCTTTACGTTGCATTAGTTTCAATCCCAAAAATATCATTAATAATATGCCAGCCTTGTTTTTGCAACGCAAACCCGCAAGAATAAATAGAATGATACGTACCTGAAATCCACATACTGCCGTTAGGTTTTAAGATGCGCTTGCAAGCTTTAATCCATTTTGAATGAAATTTAAAATCCTCTTCAATTCCGCGACTTTCATCCCATTTGCCTTTATTCACACTCACTCTTTTGCCCGCGTGACAACTAAAACCGCCATTTGACAGATTATATGGCGGGTCGGCAAAAATCATATCCACACTTTCGGCAGGAATTTTTTTTAACAGTTCCAAACTATCGCCTAAAAAAAGTTTGACTGATTTGGCTTGAAAATATGGGGTCATAGTTTTTTGTTTTTTTAAATGATTTAGGGTTTAAATATTTTTGGACGCTTGACTTGTATTAAAACGTTTTAACAAAAGCACGCACTCAAATCAATGTGTCATCAATGCGCCGCTTGCCACGATTTACCAATCCCCACATCCACCACCAGTGGCACGTCAAGTGGATAAGCATCGGTCATCAGAGTTTGAATTTGACGTGAAAATTCTCTAGCTTTGTCGGCGCGCACCTCAAAAACCAACTCATCGTGCACTTGCATAATCATTTTAATATCGGCATTATTCGCGCCAATCCAATGGTGAATGTCCAGCATTGCTTGCTTGATAATATCCGCACTTGAGCCTTGCATCGGGGCGTTAATCGCAGCTCTCAGCGCGTGTTGCTGGCGCGCTTTATGTTTCGCATTGACCTCGGGCAAATACAATCGCCGTCCGATAATTGTCTCCACATAACCCTGCGTTTTGGCGATTTTTTTGATGTCATCCATATAAGTTGCCACGCCTGGATAATTGGCAAAATACGCCTCAATATATTCGCGCGCCTCGGTGCGAGAAACGTCAATCTGCTTCGCCAAACCGAATGCACTCATCCCATAAATCAGCCCGAAATTAATCGCTTTGGCGTGTCGTCGCTGGGATTTGGTCACCGCATCAATCGGCACATTAAACATCATTGAAGCGGTTGCACTGTGCACGTCCATATTGTGATTAAATGCGTCCATCAGGCGTGCATCGTGCGAGATATGTGCCATAATTCGCAACTCAATCTGCGAATAATCCGCAGCGATAATCATCCTGTCCTTGCCCGCAATAAACGCCCCCCGAATGCGCGCGCCCTGCTCGGTGCGAATCGGAATGTTTTGCAGATTTGGATTGCTTGAAGAAAGCCTGCCCGTTGCCGTCACCGCTTGATGATAAGAGGTGTGCAGGCGTTTGGTTTTGGCATCAATTTGCTGCGGCAGGGCAATTAAATAAGTGGAATTTAGTTTGGTCAATCCGCGATATTCCAAAATCAAATCCACCAGCGGATGATCCAATAATTTCAACGCCTCTTCGTTGGTGGAGGGCGCGCCTTTTGGGGTTTTTTTCTTCGGCTCTAAGCCTAAATTAGTGAACAAAATCTGCTGAATTTGTTTGGGCGATTCCAAATTAAACGTCTCGCCTGCCACCTCAAATGCTTTATTTTCCAGCGTTTGCATTTGCGCGAACGTGTCAATTTGTTGCGTGTTGAGTGCGGGCGCGTCAATCTCCACACCATTGCGCTCCATTTTGAGCAGCACGGCAATCAGTGGCAATTCTAATTCCCGATACAATTTCAACTGTTTGGGATATTCCGCCAGCCGCTCGCCCAACGTTTGATTGAGCAAATCCGTCACAATCACATCCTCGCAGGCATACGGAAATGCCGCGTCCAAACCGACCTGATTAAACGTCAGCTGCTTTTTGCCCTTACCCGCCACATCGGCAAAATGAATGGTTTTGTGCTGCAAATAAAACTGCGCCAAATCGTCCATATTGTGCCGCGTTGCCACCGAATTTAGGCAATAAGATTTGAGCATCGTATCATCGCAAACGCCCAATAATTGAACGTCATAATTCGCCAAAATATGGCTGTCGTATTTGAGATTTTGCCCCACTTTTCCAATATTTGGATTTTCTAAAATCGGCTCAAGCGCACTCAGCACGCGGTCAAAATTCAATTGAGTCGGCGCGTCCAAATAATCGTGGGCAACTGGCACGTAAAAACTGTCTTTGTCCAACAAAAAAACCCAGCCCACAATTTGGGCATTCATATAATCCAGCGATGTGGTTTCCAAATCAAACACAAACGAGCGGGCGTTTTCAAGTCGGTTTAAAAGTGGGCTAAATTCTGCTTCGTTCAACACCAAAGTTTGCGAATAATTTGCCAATAAATCCGAATTTTCACGGGTCGGCTCGGCTGAAGTTGGCGGATTTTCAGCAGAATGATTGGCAGAATTACTGAGAACAGACGGATTTTGTGGCACGCCTCCGAGTTGTTTGAGCCACATAAAAAACCCATATTGTTGATACAATGCCGCCAACTTTGCGTGATTTTGCCCAGGTTCGTCCGCCAAAATATCGCACGGCAACGCCACGTCAAATTTGAGCTCCACCAATCTCAACGACAAATCCAACAACTCAAAACTGTTGCGCAATTTCTCGCCCACTTTGCCTTTGATTTGGTGCGCATTGGCTTTAATATTGTCCAAACTGCCGTAAGTTTGTAGCCACTTAATCGCGGTTTTCGGGCCCACGCTCGGCACTCCAGGAATGTTGTCCGCACTGTCACCCATCAACGCCAGCAGTTCTTTGATTTGATTCGGCGCCACGCCCATTTTTGCCACCACGCCTTCGCTGTTAAAAAGTTGTCCCGTGAGATTGAGTTGCGAAATATGTGCGCCAACCAGTTGATATAAATCTTTGTCGCTGCTGGCAATCAGAGTTTTAATTTGGCGTCGCTCCAATTGTTGGGCAAGCGTGGCAATCACATCGTCGGCCTCCACATTTGGCGCACAAATAAAATGCAAGCCCAGCGCGCGGATAATTTCATACAATGGCTCAATTTGTTTGACCAGTTCGGCTTCGGCAGGTTTGCGATGCGCTTTGTATTCGGGATAAATTGCGTGGCGATGATTGCTCCCTTTGGCATCAAAAATTGCAATCAATTTTGCCTCGGGATATTGGTTTTGCAGTCGCTTAATATTGCTAATTACCCCAAACATCGCGCCCGTCGGGAAGCCATCTTGATTGGTTAAATTTTGTGATAACGTGGAAAAATACGCCCGAAACAGAAACGCAGAGCCGTCAAGTAAAATGATTTTATATGCCATTTGGCAGATTTTACCAACTTAGTTATTCAGCGGATATCTCAGTATAAAATAAATTCCCTTGTCTTTCACTCGCGCTAAATGCGCCAAAAACTCCCGATGACGACCCCCTCAGCACTCATTAGCGCACGCAATATCAACCTCACACACGAGGGCAAAACCGTGCTGGAAAATATCAATTTTGAGCTTAAACCCAGCGAATTTATCACCCTCATCGGCCCGAATGGCGCGGGCAAAAGCTCGCTGATTAAAGTGCTGCTCGGCTTGATTAAACCTGACAGCGGCACGATTGTGCGCCAAAATAATATTCGCCTCGGCTACACGCCGCAAACCTTTGCCATCAATCCATTTATTCCGATTTCAACGCTGGATTTTTTGAATCTCAATCAAACCATCAAACCTGATTTTTTGGCGCAAACTGCTGCACTCACACGCATTGAATCGCTTTTAAAATCGCCGCTGAAAACCCTCTCGGGTGGTGAATTGCAACGCGTTTTACTGACGCGCGCACTGCTAAAAAAACCCAATGTGTTGATTCTTGACGAGCCCGCGCAAAACTTAGACATCAACGGACAAATGCATTTGTATCAACTGATTAAAGACATTCACCAGCAGCAGCAATGTGCGGTGCTGATGGTGTCGCACGATTTGCACCGAGTGATGCGCGAATCCACCAAAGTTTTGTGTTTGTATCGCCATATTTGCTGCATCGGCGCGCCAGAATTGATTTTGAAAGATTCAAAGTTTAATGATTTATTTGCCGATCAAATGGACGATTTAATGGCAACTTATCAGCATCATCACGACCATTGCCATCAACATTAGCGCACGATTGAAAAGGATTTTCGGGCGGATTGCGAACGGATTTAAGAGCAGATTTTAGGGCGCAAATAATTTCACCGCACTACGCTGCAAAAAATCCCCTTTGACCACTTCAGCGACCACATCCCAGCGACCTTTGAGTGGCAATGTGATTTGCGCCTGATAATGACCCGCGCCCTGAGATTGCAACACCCGCACAAAATCAGATTTTGACTCCAGCGGACGATAAAAATACAATTTGACCGTCGCCTCCGTCAGCCCCACCTTGTTTTGCTGGCTAATTACCCGATAAATTTGCGCGATTTGAGGGCGCAGATTTTTCGGTGTTTTGAGTTGCAACGTCCAGCCCTGCGCGCTCAATTGTTGTTTATGTGCCAGCGTTTGATGATATTGCTCGCCACTTTGATAGGGGTCTGACACCACCAAACCTGGATGGGTGTTTATCGCAATCAAAATACGATAACCCGTCGCGCCCACCAAAATAAAAAATAATCCCAATCCCAGCATCATCATCGGGCTTTTGCCCATATTTTTAAACACAGAATTTGCCATCAGCGCATACTCCGTGGCGTGAAAAAAGTCGCCTCATATTCTAAAATCTGCGCGCCCTCTCGCACCACAAACACCACCGAATTATCCGCGCCCACGTTTTCGGCTCGGGCGGACAAATACACGTAAATTGTTTTAATATCGCCCGCCTCAATCTGCGTGATGCCGAGTGTTTTTTGCGATTTTAATTGCTTAATTTTGCTCCGAAAACTCAACGCAACCGCCATCGTTTGATCGGTTTTATTCATCACTTTCACCAAATATTTATTGCGAATTGAGCCGTCAGACAATTGCACAAATAACGGGCGACGGTCGTGCAATACGGTCAAATCCAGCCGCGCAATATGACTCAGCCCATACAACAAAAATCCCAGCGCAATCCCCAAAATCGCGCTATACACAATCACCCGCGGACGTTTATAAATCGCTTTGAGTGTTTGCTTAAATTTGATTTCATCCAGCGACATATAACGAATCAGCCCCGTCGCTTTGCCCACTTTTTGCATCACCGAATCGCACGCATCAATACACAGCCCGCACGTAATGCAGCCGTATTCCTGCCCTTTGCGAATATCAACCCCAGTCGGACACACCGCAACACATTGATGACAGTCAATACAATCTCCCTGCCCCTCCAGATATTTGCCCTTTGCGAGTTTGCCGCGTTGCTCGCCACGATGATAATCATACGTCGGCAAAATACTTTGCGTATCCACCATCGCCCCCTGAATGCGCGCATACGGACACACCCACAAACACGTTTGCTCACGCATAAATCCTGCAAAAACATACACGCCCAGCGTAATCGCACCCGCCACCGCCCAAGTTGAAAGCTGCACTTCATTGGTCAAATAATCCACCCAAGACGTGCCAAAATACAGCGTCCAAGTCACCCCTGAAATAATCGCAATCATCAGCCAAAGCAAGTGTTTAAACGTTTTGAGTTGGATTTTGTTGCCATTCCACGGGGATTCGTCAAGTTTTCTGCGTTTAGCGGGCGCGCCCTCTATCCACGTTTCAATTTTGGTAAAAACATCAGTCCAAACCGTTTGAAAACAAAAATAACCGCAAAACACCCGCCCCAAAACCGTGGTCATCACCGCCAGTAAAATCGCCAAAAACAACAACACCATCGCCAACATCCACATATCCTGCGGGAAAATAGTCACTTCAAACAAATGATATTGCCGATTTGCCACGTCAAATAAAATCGCCTGCTTGCCATTCCACGTCAAATAAGGGGCTAAAAAAAATGGCGTCCAAACCAACATCGCCAGCCATTTGATGAGCCGAAATTTGCCTGGCATTCGTTTTGCGTGAACGGTTTTTTCGCCCAAATTTTGCACCCATTGCTCGCCCTCGGAATACAAATTATCCAATTGAATATTATCATTTTGGCTCATCATTGACACACATCCGCGACACAAAAAAATGGGTTTCATCATACCGTGAAATGAGCCAAAGATAGCTATGCTATAATCGCGAAATTTTTTGAGCAAAATCTATGCAAGCAATCATTGAAAAAGCCTTTGAAAATCGCGCAAATCTGACCCCAGAATCTGCCAGCGCTGAAATTAAACAAGCCGTTTCTGAGGCAATTCAATTGTTGGATTCGGGCAAAGCACGCGTGGCTGAGCAACAATCTATCGGTCATTGGACGGTAAATGAGTGGCTCAAAAAAGCCGTGCTGCTCTCATTTAGACTGGAAAACAATATTCCAATGGCGGGTGGATTTACCCAATATTTTGATAAAGTCCCATCAAAATTTGCCAATCTATCACTCGCCGAACTCCAACAAACTGGGGTGCGTGTTGTCCCGCCAGCGGTGGCCAGACGTGGCTCATTCATCAATAAAAACACCGTGCTAATGCCCAGTTATGTCAATATCGGCGCGTATGTGGATTCGGGGACAATGGTAGATACATGGGCGACAGTTGGCTCGTGCGCGCAAATCGGCAAAAACGTCCATCTCTCGGGCGGAGTGGGCATCGGCGGGGTGCTTGAGCCTTTGCAAGCCAATCCGACTATTATTGAGGACAATTGCTTTATCGGCGCGCGCTCCGAAGTGGTGGAAGGGGTGATTGTGGAAGAGGGTGCGGTGATTTCTATGGGCGTGTATATCGGTCAATCCACCAAAATTTTTAACCGCGCCACAGGGGAAATTAGTTACGGCAGAATTCCCGCTGGTTCGGTGGTTGTTTCTGGTAATTTACCGTCCAAAGATGGCAGTTATTCACTGTATTGCGCGGTGATTGTCAAACAAGTGGATGCCAAAACCCGTGCCAAAGTCGGCATTAACGAACTCTTGCGCGGGATTTAATTTCACCAAA
>CAZRUL010000012.1:0-6018 GCA_964603245.1 uncultured Piscirickettsiaceae bacterium | reverse complement strand
AAAAAAGTCGTCGCGGAAAATGTCACCGTGGGAAATATCACCGACAAAGCAATCCCGACAAACACTGCCAGCCCAATCCAATGATTGTGTAAAAACGCTTTGAAGCATAATTTTGGCACGCGATTTTTGATTAAAAATTGATGATAGCCCATCAAAATCGCCACCACTGCCAACGCCAACATATAAAACACACCCAACGCAAACACCAGCGCAATTTGCACCAGCAAGCCACATAACACCAATTGCAGCGCGCCAATCACCCACACATCAAACCTGCCAAACCACACCGCACTTGATTTCACCCCGATTTGCAAATCCTCAGCCCTGTCTGCCATCGCATACATCGTGTCATAAATCAGCGTCCAAACCACAGTTGCACCAAACACCCACGCCGCCGCACTCGGCACACTACCATTCGTGGCTGCAAATGCCATCGGCACGCTCATCGCAAACGCCAGCCCTAACACCAATTGAGGCAATTGAATCCAACGTTTAGTGAATGGGTAAATGCTCGCCAAAACGCCAGCGCACAGAGCCAGCAAAATACTCAATTGATGGGTCAAAAGCACCAAACAAAACGCCAAAATCATCAGCCCAACAAACAGTTTCAACGCATTTTTGGGGGAAATCTCGCCACCGACCAGCGGACGATTTTTGGTGCGCGCCACCAAACCATCAATGTGGCGATCGGCATAATCATTAATCACGCAACCACTCGCGCGCATCAGCACCACGCCGAGGATAAAAATCACCAAAAGCTCCCAACGCGGCACGCCATTTTGCGCCAAAAACAACGCCCACAACGCTGGATAAAGCAACAGATAAATGCCAATCGGTTTGTCAAAACGCATCAATCGTAAATAAGCGTTCATCAGTGCGGGCGAGCAAACGCGGATAAAAACACTGCCAACGGATTTAACGCCGCAACATTTGTCACTATTATCAAACTCACAGCAACGCCAAAAAATCCGCCAATTCCGCACAAAGTGGCGCGCGCACTTGCTGGATTTCACCACTCACAGGATGGGTAAAAGTCAGTTGTTGAGCGTGCAAAAACAACCGCCTCAGCCCTTTTTCCTTCACTTGCGCGTTAAAAATCGGGTCGCCGTATTTATCGTCAAATGCCAACGGATGCCCCGCGTATTTTGCGTGCGCGCGAATCTGATGGGTTCTGCCCGTTTCAATCAACACCTCCACCAAACTGGCGTGAAAATCGCCGTTGCTAAAATTTTTCAACGGCTGAAAATGGCTCAGCGCCTGCCGTCCGCGCGCATCCACCACCGTGTATCTGGAATTATTCAGCAGTGGAACATCCAGCGTGTGACGTTTTTTTTGCCAAATGCCACGCACCAAAGCCTGATAGCGTTTTTCAATTTGATTATTGGCGAGTTGGCGGTGCAAGTGTTTGAGTGCGCTGCGTTTTTTTGCCAGCAACAACACCCCAGAAGTGGCGCGATCGAGCCGATGCACCAGCTCAATTTGCTCGCGATACAACGCCTTAAATACCTCAATCACACCCACGCTCACCCCGCTACCGCTGTGCACCGCAATCCCGCTGGGTTTGTTTAAAATCAGCAGTGCGTCGTCTTCAAATATCACCGCGTTTTTGAGCAATTCGCGCAGATTTTGCGAAGGCTGAACGGTGTCAGTTTGCGCCACACGCACTGGCGGAATCCGCACCACATCAAAGAGTTGCAATTTATACGCGGCTTTTTTCCGACCTTTATTGACCCGCACCTCGCCTTTTCTGATGATCCGATAAATGTGCGATTTTGGCACGCCTTTTAAATTTTTGAGCAAAAAATTATCCAGCCGCTGATCCTGCGAAAATTCATCCACAGTTTTGAATTGAACGCTCATTTAAAAAATAACTGTTGAAAATTGTGGGTGGTCGCGCGCGCAATCTCGCCAATGCTGAGGTTGCGAATCTCTGCGATTTTTTCTGCCACGTAATAAGTGTACGCGGGAGAATTCGCTTTGCCACGGTGCGGGACGGGGGTTAAATAAGGGGAATCGGTTTCAATCAGCAAACGCTCCAGTGGGACTTTTTTGGCAACTTCGCGCAAATCCGCCGCACTTTTAAACGTCACAATCCCCGAAAAAGAAATATAAAAACCTAAATCCAGCGCCGCCTCAGCCGTCTCCCAATCCTCAGAAAAACAATGCATCACGCCAGCGCGCGCATTTTCTGTTTGCATAATTGCCAGCGTGTCGGCTCGTGCATTGCGCGTGTGAATAATCATCGGCTTGCCCGAATCGTTTGAGGCTTGAATGTGGCGTTTAAAACGCGCGCGTTGCCAGTCCGCGGTGGCTTGTTCCACGTGAAAATAATCCAGCCCAGTCTCGCCGATGGCAATAATTTTTGGGTGATTGGCAAGTGTTATCAACGCTTCAACGCTGGGATCTTCGCCGTCCAATTCGCAGGGATGCACGCCAACTGAGGCATAAATTTGCGGGTGTTTTTGCGCCAAATCCAACACCGCCTCAAAATGCTCTAAATCAATACACACGCACAAAAATTCTTCAACCGATAAAGTTTTAGCGTGCGCCAACATTGTTTCCATTGAGCCACCGAATGCACTCAAATCAACGCGGTCAAGATGGCAATGGGAGTCGATGATTTTCATAAGTTGTAATCCTGAGACGCTTCGCAAATCCTTTAAAAGCGTGCATAAAAAAGGCTTTATCAGCCCGACAAAGCCTTTGACAAAATAGACTAAAAACTAAAAACTAAAAACTAAAAAACACAAAGCAGACACGAAAAAATCCGTGCTGTGCGCTCAATTACACACATTGAAGGCTTATTGAAACTCAATTTTTTTAAATAAATCCTGCACTTTGTTGTTAATTTTTTGCTTTAAATCATCAACGCTCAAATGCTTTTTGGTCTTAGTTTTGAGTTTGTCTTTGAGTTTTTGTTTGAGATGATCTTTGAGTTTTTGCTTGCCCGATTTGCGCAACGTTTGAGACAACTCTTTGAAGATGGTATGCATTAATTGTTTGCCAATCTCATCCAAATACATTCCTTCCGTGCCGCCAATGTTGCGGAGCAAAATATCGGGCGATTTGAGGTTTTGCTTAACGGCTTTGGTGTTGATTTGTAATTGCGTGCTGACCGTGCTAAATTTTTTGATAATCACTCGTTGTTGCTGATCAGAGGGTGCATCTGCTGATTTTTTAGGCGTTTTTTGTGGCGTGCGCAAATTATTCAATAACACCAGTAAATTGATTTTATTTTGATGTTGCTCCAAAGAAAACACCAAATTACGAATAGAAATCTCATCAATCACCAGCAAATCGCCAGTGCTTTCATCAGAAACTTTGACAAACAAACGCTCAATAGACAGCGCATTTTCCTGCTCAAAATTAGGTGGATTGGCAACCGTTATCAAACCGATATCCATACTTTGATCAATCCAACTGCTTTTGAATTGCTCAATTTTGACGGGTGTTTTTAACAAATCCTGCGCATAACTTTGCGCCAAATTGCGCCCCGCGATGTCAAACATAAACACCAAAACCATCACCAAAACGGCTACAGTCGCCAAAAATCCATAAATAATTTTTTTCATTGTGTGTTCCTAATTTCTAATAAATATCGCTCGCTTGACACTTGTGGCACGCTGAGTTTGTGCGCTTTGATGAGATTGAGATCGTCCAGTGTTTCTTGGGTAAAATTATTGCCCTTCATCAGCCAATAAGTCGCGCGCTCGGATGCCAAATGCTGGGCTAATTTTAAAGTGTTTTGCGCACTGGAAAAGGCTCTTGTAATAATTTGTTGAAAGCACTGCTCGGGGTGATAATCCTCAATCCGCTGATGCACGACGTGCACATTTGTGAGTTTTAATTCGGCTTTGACAAATTGCATAAACCGACATTTTTTACCCGCCGAATCCAACACAGTCACGCGCAAATCAGGCCTGAGTATCGCAATCACAATGCCAGGCAAACCCGCACCCGCGCCAATATCCAGCAACGGCTCGGCGCGCATAAACGCCACCACTGAAAGGCTGTCGAGCAAATGCAGACGCACTCCGTCCGCACTCGTGCGAATCGCGCTGAGATTGTAAGTTTTGTTCCATTTTTGAATGAGTGCCAAATAATCCAGCAGCGCGCGGGTTTGTTGCGTATTCAAAGAAATATCAAGCGCACGTGCACCCTGCGTTAATATTTGCTCAAGCGCATTTATTTTTTCAAGCTCGCCCATCAAGTATTGCGCTGAGATGAGTAGGTTTTTAAAAACACCAACAAAATAGAAATGGCAGCAGGCGTGACGCCCTGAATTCTGCTCGCCTGACCGATGCTCTCGGGTTTATGCTCGCTGAGTTTTTGGCGCACCTCGGCTGACAGTGCTTTGATGGATTGATAATCAATGGTGGCAGGCAGTGGGGTGTTTTCGTGTTTTTTGTATTTTTGAATCTCTGCCAATTGACGCTTAATATAGCCCGCGTATTTGATTTGATTCTCCACAATGCCCGCAATCATCAAATCGGCAACAAACGGCTGGGCAGAGGTGATTTGGCTCAGCAGTTGATAATTCATTTGCGGGCGTTTGAGTAATTCTAACAAAGAATATTCGTGGGCAAGTGGCGTGCCTAAAACACGGGCAGCCTGCGTGTCAGTGGGCTGAATCCAAGTATTTTTAAGCCGTTTGGTTTCTTGCGCAACCTGCGCGTATTTCAGTTGAAACGCCCGATAGCGCGCCTCAGAAATCAACCCGAGTTCGTGCGCTTTTGGGGTGAGACGCGCATCGGCGTTGTCTTCTCGGAGCAATAACCGATATTCTGCGCGCGAAGTAAACATTCGATACGGCTCGCTCAAACCCTTTGTGGTGAGATCATCCACCATCACGCCGAGATAGGAATTGCTTCGCTTCGGCAGCCACGCGGCTTTTTCTTGCACACTCAATGCGGCATTCACTCCCGCTAACAAACCTTGCGCCGCCGCCTCTTCGTAGCCCGTTGTGCCATTGATTTGTCCTGCAAAATACAGCCCCGAAATCTTTTTAACTTCCAGCGTTTGCTTCAGCCCTCGGGGATCAAAAAAATCATACTCAATCGCATAACCTGGGCGCACAATTTGCGCATTTTCAAAACCAACAATTGAGCGTATAAAAGCCACTTGCAGCGAATACGGCAGCGAAGTGGAAACGCCATTTGGATAAACTTCGTGAGTGGTCAGCCCTTCGGGTTCCACAAAAATCTGATGCGAATCGCGATCCGCAAAACGCACCACTTTATCCTCAATAGACGGACAATAGCGCGGCCCGACACTCTCAATATTGCCACTATAAATGGGAGAATCTTGCAAACCAGCGCGAATTAAATCGTGCGTTTTAGGGTTTGTATGCGTGATGTAACAAGGAATTTGGCGCGGATGATCGCTCGCATTGCCCATAAATGAAAAACTCGGCAGGGGCGTGTCGCCGAATTGTTTTTGGAGTTTGGAAAAATCAATACTGCGCCCATCCAACCGCGGTGGCGTGCCTGTTTTGAGTCGTCCCACCGCTAAATCATAGCCGCGTAATTGTTTGGATAATGCATTGGACGGCGCATCGCCTGCTCGCCCGCCCTGAAAATTGCTTTGCCCGATGTGAATGATGCCGCCCAAAAATGTGCCCGATGTCAAAATCACTTTGGGCGCCAAAAATCGCAGTCCCATTTGGGTAATTACGCCACAGATTTTGTCGTTTTCAATGATTAAATCATCCACGGATTGTTGAAATAATGACAGATTTTGCTGATTTTCCAAACGATAACGAATCGCTGCTTTATACAAAACCCGATCTGCCTGCGCACGCGTGGCACGCACCGCCGGCCCTTTGGAGGCATTGAGGGTGCGAAATTGGATGCCAGATTGATCAATTGCGGCGCCCATCGCCCCGCCCATCGCATCAATTTCTTTGACCAAATGCCCTTTGCCGATGCCACCGATTGCTGGATTGCAACTCATTTGTCCGAGGGTTTCAATATTGTGGGTAATCAGCAGGGTTTTCACACCCATCCGCGCGGAGGCAAG
>CAZRUL010000011.1:0-22209 GCA_964603245.1 uncultured Piscirickettsiaceae bacterium | reverse complement strand
GGCGGAGCAAAAAATCTCCGTATTGACTGCCGAGGACGATTTTCAAAGTGAAAAACCACTTGCAGATAATTGATTAAATAATTATAATTATATGAATTTTCAGCACTATGTCCATCGCATTAATCAGCAGCTAGATTTGTGTTTGCCAAAACAAGGCGAGCTGTCCGAATCGATGCGCTATAGTGTGCTGGCTGGCGGCAAACGGTTTCGCCCGATGTTGACTTATATGACGACGCGCGCTTTTGGCGTGAATTTGGACAGGGCGGATTCTAGCGCGTGTGCGGTGGAATTGATTCACGCGTATTCGCTGATTCACGATGATTTGCCAGTGATGGACGATGATGACATTCGTCACAATCAGCCCGCTTGTCATAAAAAATTTGGTGAGGCGCGCGCGATTTTAGCGGGTGATGGCTTGCAGGCATTGGCTTTTGAGGTGCTTGCTCACGACGCGCGTATTTGTTCGCAGACGCGGATTAAGCTTTTAAAATTGCTCACAAAAACCTCTTTTGCGATGGTGGAAGGGCAGTCAATCGATTTGAGCGCGGTGAATTGCCGTATCGATATTCACACATTGGAGCGAATGCACCGCAAAAAAACGGGCGCGTTATTGACTTGCTCGGTGTTGCTCGGCGCGCTTTTGGCTGAGCATCGTCTGCGTGATTTTGAACTGCTTCAATCTTTTGCGCAGAAAATTGGGCTGGCGTATCAAATTCAGGATGACGTGTTGGATGTGGTCAATCCGCAGGCGCTCGGTCGGCAGCAACATTCGGATGAAGTGAACAACAAACCGACCTATCCTAAATTGTTAGGGCTGGAAGAATCCACTCGGCTGGCGCATAATTTGTATGTTGAGGCGCGTGAAAAATTATTGAGTTTGAGCGCTGAGATAGCCACGGATGAATTGCAACAACTCACGGCGCAATTGAAAATGCGCGCTTAAATCCATCAGCGGTTGTTTAAAAATTTAAAATTGCACCAAAATACTGCCCCAACTAAATCCGCCGCCGATGCCTTCTAATAATAATTTGTCGCCGATTTGAATGCGCCCATCTCGCACCGCACAATCCAGCGCGAGGGGAATTGAGGCAGCCGAGGTGTTGCCGTGTTTGTCAATCGTGATGACGACTTTTTCCAGCGGCATTTTGATGCGTTTGGCAACCGCAGAAATGATGCGAATATTAGCTTGATGAGGCACGATCCAATCTAATTCATCAGCGCTTAAATTGCAAACTTTGAGCGTGTTTTCTGCCAAACTAGCCAAATTTTTGACGGCAATTTTAAACACCTCGTTGCCTGCCATTTGGATAAAACCCGTCTCATTGATGCGCGTATTGCTGACCTGAAGTGCGGATAAATAACGCCCATCGCTAAACAGTTGTGAATGCAAAATGCCCGTTTGTGCGTCACCGCTAAGCACCACCGCGCCCGCGCCATCGCCGAATAACACTGCTGTGGTGCGATCGCTCCAATCCACAATACGGGAGAGGGTTTCGCTGCCAACCACCAGCACTTTTTGGGCGGTATTGGCTTTGATGTATTGCTCAGCGGTGGTCAGGGCAAAAATAAAACCCGCACATACCGCTTGTAAATCAAACGCAGGGCAGGTTGCGCCGAGGGCATTTTGCAACATCGTGGCAGTGGCTGGAAAAATTTTGTCGGGCGTGGTCGTGGCTAAAATAATCAAATCTAAATCTTTTGCCTCAATGTTTGCCATTTTGAGTGCGTTTTGGGCGGCAATTACTGCCAAATCGCAAGTGCTTTGATTGTCCACTCGATGACGCTGGCGAATGCCCGTGCGCAGTCTAATCCATTCATCAGAGGTGTCCAGCGTTTTTGCCAAATCGTCATTGGTGATAATATTGGGCGGCAAATAACTGCCCGTGCCAATAATTCTTGCAAATTTACTCATTGAGGGATTTGGATTGAGGGGTTAATTCGATAGCGACTTGTTTGGAGATTTTGGCGACAATTTTCACTTGTGCCTCAAGATGCGCCTCTTTGATGGCCTGATAAAATGAATTGACATTCGCACTGCCGTGGCTTTTAATCACGATACCTTTGAGTCCTAAAAGGGTGGCGCCATTGTATTTTCCAGGGTCAAGACTGGATTTAAAACTGCGCAAAATCGGCGAGGCGATGAGGGCAACGAGTTTGGTAAGTGGGGTTCTGGTGAATGCTTTGGTGAGATAATGCCCCATCATTTTGGCAACGCCTTCGCTGGCTTTGAGTGCGATATTGCCCTCAAAACCATCGCACACCACCAAATCCACACTGCCTTTAAAAATATCATCGCCTTCAATAAATCCCACATAATTTAGGTTTGAATTTCTTAATAATGCAGCGGTTTTTTTGACGTGCGCATTGCCTTTAATTTCTTCTTCGCCAACATTCAGCAATCCAACACTCGGTGCGGCGATGTTTTCGGTGTATTGCACAGAAATAGATCCCATCGTGGCAAACTCCAGCAAAATCTCGGGCTTTGAATCAATATTTGCACCCAAATCCAACATATGCGTATGTCCCGTTGTGGTGGGAATGCGCCCCATAATGGCGGGTCTATTGATGCCAGTAATGGTTTTGAGCACAAACCGAGAAACCGCCATCAATGCGCCCGTGTTGCCCGCACTCACGCAAGCATCAACCGAGCCATTTTTGACCAAATCAATCGCCACCCGCATTGAAGAATCTTTCTTTTTACGCAGGGCAATCGCAGGGCGATCGTCCATTTCCACCACTTCGCTGGCGTGCGTAATACTCCATCGTTTGGCGAGTTTTTGCGCGGCTGAATGTTGCGCAAGTTGTTGCTCAATCGTGGTTTTATCGCCGACAAAAACCAGCTGTAAATCCTCAAATGCGTTGAGGGCTTTGAGTCCCGCAACCACAGTCACTGGCGCGCCATAATCGCCACCCGCCACATCAATAGATATTTTTATTGGCATAATTTAAGGTTGAGAAATGCTGGCACTCTCGTCAATTTTTTTGATTGAACAAAAAAGTGCGCGGACATTAAGTCTCAATCGTCTCGTCTTCGACAACCGTTTCGGTGTGAATTATTTTTTTGCCACGATAGTAGCCATTTGCTGTGAGGTGATGGCGTAAATGGGTTTCGCCTGTTTCTGGATCTTCGGATAGGGCTGGGTTTTTGAGTGCATTATGTGCGCGACGCATGCCTCTTTTTGAGGGGGTTTTTCTACTTTTTTGAACTGCCATTTGGGTTGCTCCTTGTTTTTTGAATGTGTTTTAGTTGTGCAAAAGGATTGTGCTTTTGCGGTGAATGGTTTTGATAAGCCACACATTGGTGTGTGTGCATCGGAATCATTGGAAGTGAGATGAGTATTTCATCGGTTAAAAAATCAATGGTGGAAAATTCTTGGTTTGTGTTGAGTAGGGTTTCAAAACTTGAGTCAATTTCATATTTTTGGTGTTCATTGGTTAAAAATGCGACATTAAAATTAGGGTTTTGACTAATTTTGAGATCATTTAAACACCGCTGACAGGTTAATAATACGTCAAATTTAAGCGTGCCCCGCACACAGGGAATATTGCGCTCAAGGCTAAATTCTAATGCCACTGTGCAAAAATCATCGGTATTTTTGATTAAATCGCTGATTCTGGGAAAATCTTTTAACGGATATTTGGCAGAAAAAATAAGTCCTTTTCTGGCAAAACTCAGCATTTCTATGCGCTCGGGTAGCTCCAATTTTTGTAGTTGCCGTGAAAAAAGTGGGTAATTTTATCAAAAAACCCGCCCTTTAGGTTGATATAGCGGGATTTATTAGGCGCTGTCTGTTGGCTTCAAATAGGCTAATTCCCGTGGCAACCGAGACATTTAAACTCTCAACATTGCCCTGCATCGGCAACGCACACAATTCATCGCAGGAAGTTTTGGTTAATTTTCTCAGCCCCGAACCCTCTGATCCCATCACAATCGCCACGGAGGTGGTCAAATCAATTTGGTAGAGTGTTTTGGCGCAATCGCCGTCCAATCCAATCACCCAAATATTGTGTTTTTGGAGTGCTTTAATCGTGCGTGATAAATTCGTCACTTGAAATATTTTAAGGTGATTCAGTGCGCCAGCAGCCGTTTGATGCACCAAAGCATTGATCGGCGCGGAGCCGTCTTTGTTGATAATCACACAATCCACGCCAGCGGCATTTGCACTGCGCAAACACGCACCTAAATTGCGCGGGTCTTGAATAGAATCTAAAACCAACATCAGCGCGCCAGATTTTAAACCCGTCAAATACTGTGCTAAATATTGCGCTAAATCGTGTTGATTTGGCAACGCGCTGGATAAAATTTCAGCCACAACGCCCTGATGTTTTTTGCCGTTAGACAATTTGTCCAGTTGTTGTTTTGAGGATTTGCTGATGGCAATATTGTGCTGAGTTAATTCGTGTTGCAATGAATTTAGGCGTTTGTCGTGGCGATTGTCCAAAATCATCACCCGAATAATACTTTGCGGCTGAGAATCTAGCTGTGCTTGAACGCTGTGAAAACTGCAAATAAAAAGTGATTTTGACACGATTATAATTTGTCCTCAAAAATTTCTATGTAAGCCGCGTCTTTGAGTTTTTTAAACCATTTTTGGTAGGCGATTGCGCGATTTTCTCCGATGAGTTTGGATTGAAATAATTGATAGCGCGCATCCACTTCGCGTGCGTCAATAATTTTGATCAACTTCCAATCGTTTTGTTGTTTGAATGGCTGGGAGAGTTCGTTTTTTTCAAGTTTGGGCAGATTTTTTTTAAACGTAGCCGAGAGATTGTCAGTATTTACCCAATCTACGTTTTGTTGTTTTTTGTCAAACGGGTCTTGAGAATGCTGCGTGGCTAATTCGGCAAACGGTTTGCCATTGACGATTTGTTGGCGAATGCCACGCAGTTTTTCTTCCATCAGCGTGTCTTGAGATTGCAACAAAGAATCCGATTGTTTGATGGAATTTATGGTGATTTGCGCGATTTTGATTTGTGATTGTATGGCAACTTCAGCGGGTTTTTTAGCGAGGGCGGCAAGGATTTGTTGGTGCGTTGGTTTGGGCGGTTTGAGATCGCGCAACACCAGCCGTTTGAGTCCAATCAGAGAAAATTCTTGAATAATTTTGTGTGCAATGGTTTTGAATTGAGACGAGGCGCGTAATTGTTTGAGCGTGAGTTTATTTTGAATCGCAATATCGCCGAGTGCTGCGGTGATGGCACTTTCTTTTGGCTCAATGCCCAACTCTTTGATTTTTTTGAGTTTGATGTATAAATCAATTTTTTCATGAATCAACTCTAATTTTTCCGATTTTGTCAAAGTCATCACACTGTCGCTGGTAATGTCTTTTAAGGTAATCACCGTGTCATCTATCACTGCCACAATGCTATTGCTGCTCAGCGCTGGCAAACTGAATGCGGAAAATAAGGCAACTAGTAGAATTTTTTTAATGGGACTGAGATTGTTCATAGGATTATTCGTAGTGAGGAATATGATTTGTGATGCGTTTTTGGAGATTAGAATTGCCAGAAGACAGACCTTTGAGCACGAGTTCAAACTCAATTGAGCGTTCATAATTGCCGTCTTTGACGTGATCGTTAAAATGCGCTAAACGAAACGCCCAGCAACAAGATTCGTAGCCAATGCCCGCGGTGAGTTGATCGTTAATATTGTTGGTCAAAGAGCGGGTAGCGCCTGCAAAAACGTGCAAACCATTCGTCAGCGGATAAGCGCCTTGGAGTTCCACCGATTCGTTTTCTTGATAATAATGGTGCGCCAGCGTTAAAAATTTGTGCTTGCCAAATCTGTAGCCGACGGACGTATCGCGCTTGGTAATTGTGTTGGTTTGTGGGTCGTATTGAATGGCATTGTTAAAATCAAAATCATTGAGCGTTAAATCAATGGCGCTGACAATGTCGGAGTAGTCTCGTAAAATTTGCTTAAACTCGCCGTCTTCGTTCAGCGTTTCGTCTTCTGAATAAAAGGTTTGGGCGATTTTGAAATTCATATAAGTCGCGCCGTTGTTTTTATCAATAAATTCGGATTCCAATCCCAACGTCCAATTGTCGGCATTGCTAATTCGGTCAATGCCAGTAAATTTTCTGCCAGAAAAAAGCCCTTCGTAAAAAAGCTCTTTTTCTTTTGAATCAAATTCAGGAATGTTGTCGTGTGGTTTTTTTGGCGTGTAGTGATAGGAAAGTCTGGGGGTGAAAGTTTGCAATAAATCATCATTAAACCAAACATCTTGCTCCAAAAACAGCTTTGAATCCAGCTCAAAACTCGCCACACTGCGCTCTTGATTGGGCTGGTCGTCCAGTTTATAGTAGGTGTTTGACAGGGTTAATTTTGGCGTGATTGCGTAAATATTGGTGCGAAAATCTTGACTGAGTTCGGTTTGAATGTGGGTGCGAACGCCCGTGTTTTTAACGATATCCGCGTGCTCAAATTGCGTGCTGAGCATTGACAAATCAAGCTTGAATGTGCCAATTCTGATTTTTTTGGACAGGTGAATTTCAGGCACTCGGGTGTAGGTTGCTTTGCCATCGGTTAAAAGTTGCTGAGATTCGGAAAATATACGGGCATTAAAATCGTGCTCCTCGTTTTCATAAGTCACATCAACCGAGGAATTGAGTGCGGTTTTTGTAATATCTCGGCGCGCAATTTCTTGTAAATAATCTGCGTCAGACACGCGCTCAATGTTGATTTTGACATTCGTTTTAGGCGTTGGCGTGAGGTTTAAAGTTGAATTAAATAGCCAACGATTCTCTTGCGTGAGATTGTCTTGGTTTAAATATTGCAACTCAAATTCAAAATGATTGTCGGTCCGATTATTGATGAGTTGCCGATATTTGCCCTCTACGGCACTCCCGCGCCCCGAGATTTGATTCAGCGAGAGCAAAAAATCCCGATCGGGTGCGAGGTTAAAATAATACGGAATTTTGACTTGATAATGCCCGTTGTCGCCTTCGTTGCTGTCAAAATTGGAAAAAGAGGGCGACAAAAATCCCGAGCTTCGACCCTTTAAAGTCCATTCATAATGTGGCATATAAAAAATCGGCAGCCCCATAAATTCCAGCGTTGCCCCTGTGGCGATGCCGAGATTTTTCTCAGTATTGAGGGTGATATTGTCGGCTTTGAGTTGCCAATCGCTTTGACCGATTGGGCAGGTGGTGTAGGTGCTCAACTCAAATATTTGCTCAACGCCGTCATTGCTGACTTTTTTTGCTTTGCCGTTAATGTTTAATTTGGGGTAGTGAAATTCTACTGCGCGCAAGGTGGAAATGGTTGCCTTTTTGAGGTTGGTCACGGTGGCTTGCTCGGCAACCAGCATCAGCCCTGCGTTTTGAAATTTCACATTCCCATTGGCGGTTGAGGTTTTTTCGGATCTATTTATACTGATTTGATCAGCGGCGAGGTAGTATTGATGAGAATTGATGGAAACATTGCCACTTAAGCGATAAATATTTTTGTTGTCAATTTCGCTTCGATTGGCAGAAACATCTAAATTTTTAGCATCAGTGGAGAGGGTTTTTTGGGGAAATAATCGCAGAGATTCGTGGCATTGTGTTGCTAAATTTTGGGCAAAAGTCGCGCCCGATAGCAAAACAATAATAAAGAAGCCGAACTGTTTTTTCATGCGCTATCAGATTTCCAAAAATTTCCAAATATTTTACACTTTTAGTGATTTTGTAGGTTATTTGTTAGGTGTCACAATTTTGAATGATAATATTTTGAATTCGCCCAATAAGTTGCGTGATTCATTGCGTATTTTAGGTAAAATAGCACAAGTTTTTATTATATAGGTTGCTCACAAATGGCTTGGAATGACGATAACAATCAAAATCCTTGGGGTGGAAATAATCAAACACCACCTGAAATAGACGAGGTGATTAAAGATTTTAAAAAGAAATTTAGTGGATTTGTAGGATCTAAAAAATCCTCTGACAACACGCCCTCTATTATGGGCGGTGCTAAATATGTGGTGGGATTGGCGGCGCTGGTGCTTTTGATGTCGGGGATTTATATTATTGACCCTGCTGAAAAAGGCGTTGTGTTGCGTTTTGGTGCGTTCCAGGAAGTCACTTCTCAGGGGCCACATTGGCACATTCCGTTGATTGAAACGCTGACGAAAGTCAATGTTGAGCATATTAGTCAGGCAGAAATTGGTTTTAGAAATGTGGTTGTTCAGCGGGGCAGACGCTTTGGTGGCAACGTTTCATCCGA
The DNA here is from genome assembly GCA_964603245.1 of uncultured Piscirickettsiaceae bacterium. Lineage (GTDB taxonomy): Bacteria > Pseudomonadota > Gammaproteobacteria > PS1 > Pseudothioglobaceae > CAZRUL01. Next base: position 14,006 of record CAZRUL010000011.1, on the reverse strand, counting down.
ATCTTTGATGCTCACTAAAGATGAAAATATTATTGATGCTAAATTTGCTGTGCAATACAAAATTCAGGATGCAAAAAGTTATTTATTTAACGTCGCACAGCCTGATTTGACTTTGCGCCACGTGGCAGAGAGTGCCATTCGGCAAGTGGTCGGCAAGCACAATATGGATTATATTTTTGAAGAGCGCGGAATGGTGTCGCAGCTGATTAAAGACAAATCACAATTTTTGCTTGATTTGTATCAAACAGGTTTGGAAATTACCACGGTAAATATGAAAGATGCGCAACCGCCAGAGCCCGTACAATCGGCGTTTAGTGATGCGGTAAAAGCCCGTGAAGACAAGCAGCGTTTGATTAATGAAGCAGAAACGTATGCCAACGGTATTTTGCCTCAGGCGCGCGGAGAAGGCGCACGGATCATTGAGAATTCTAAGGCTTATAAATCCAAAGTGATTGCACGCTCAGAAGGTGAGGCGAGTCGCTTTACGCAGATTCGCGTTGAATACGAAAAAGCCCCTAAAGTCACTAGAGAGCGTTTGTATCGCGAAACTATGGAGCAAGTATTGTCCACTAGCAGCAAAATTGTGGTGGATTCTGGCACAAATAGTATGATGTATTTGCCGATTGACAAATTGATTGAGGGCAAAAAAACTGCCAATCCTTCCAGTGCTAGTCAAGCACCGAGCGTAGAAAACGTCAATCAAAACAGCAACGCGAGAAATTTATTTCGTAGTAGAGAGGTAAGATAATGCAAAAATTATTATTAATTGTAGGCGCGGTTGCTTTGATTATTCTCAGTTCTGCGGTTTATACTGTGAGTGAAACTGAGACAGCGATTAAATTGCGTTTGGGCGAAATCGTTTCGGTTGAAACCAAGCCAGGGCTTAAATTTAAAACTCCATTTGTGAATAACATTGTGAAATTTGACAATCGCATTCAAACCTTAGACACGCCACCTGAGCGTTTTTTGACGGGTGAGAAGAAAAATGTGATTGTTGATTTTTATGTGAAATGGAAAATTGTGAATGGTGAGCAGTTTTACAAATCCACGGGTGGCAGTCTTTCACTGACAAATAACCGTTTGGCGCAAATCATCAAAGCGAGTTTAAAAAGCGAGTTTTCTAAACGCACCATTGCCGAGGTGGTGTCTGGCGAGCGTGCGGAGATTATGCAAAATATCACAACAACTGCCAAAACTAATGTAGATGCATTTGGTATTGAAGTGCTTGATGTGCGCATTAAAAGGATTGATTTGGCTAAAGATATTAGCAATGACGTGTATCGTCGGATGCAATCTGAACGCCAGCGTGTTGCCAAGGAATTGAGATCCATGGGTGCGGAAGAGGCGGAGATTATTCGCGCCACGGCCGACAAAAAACGCACCATTATTTTGGCAAACGCGTATCGTGATTCGGAAAAAATTCGCGGAGAGGGTGATGCCATTTCGTCTAATAATTACGCCCAAGCCTATAATCAAAACGCAAGTTTCTATACGTTTTATCGCGCACTAGAATCTTATAAAAAGGCGTTTAGCCAGCAAAATGATGTTTTAGTGCTCAATCCCGATACCGAATTTTTTCGTTATTTCAACCCAAAAAACAAGTAATTGTTGATGCACACTTGGCAATTACCCGAGGGAATTGATGAGTTAGTTGGCGATGAGGCGATGCGGTTTGAAATGTTACGTCGTCAATTATTGGATTTGTATCACAGCAAAGGCTTTGAATTAGTCATTCCGCCTTTGGTGGAATACATTGAATCCCTGTTACTTACTTCCGAATCGGTGGATTTAAAAACCGTTAAGTTTGTGGATGTTGCGAGTGGAAAAATGTTAGGTGTGCATGCCGATATTACGCCACAAATCGCTCGTATTGACAGCAAGCGAGCGGCTCAAACCATTGAAAAATATTGCTACATTAACACCACTTTGCAAACCAAAGCAGATGATTTTTATGCAACTCGCTCACCGATTCAGGCGGGTGCTGAGTTATACGGCGTTCGCGAGCTTTGGGCAGATGTGGAAATCATTGAGTTGATGCTGGAGAGTTTGGCGTTGTTGTCAATTAATCCCATCGTGTTGAGTTTGGGAAATGTGGCTATTTTTGATGCTTTAGTGGCAAAATACGCCTTCACTCACGCGCAAATTACGCAACTCAGACGTATTTTTCAGCAACGCTCAGCGGGCGATTTGCAGTATTTTTTCACGCAAAATCAGTTGGATGGCAATGATTTATTTGCTGCATTGCTCAAATTAGAGGGAGATGAGTGCATTTTAGAGGAAGCATTGACGCTTTTTAAAGACGCTCCACAGACGCATTCAGCCATTCAAGATTTGGCAGATATTGGCGGGCAATTACGCGCAAAAGGCGTGCGTGTGATTTACGATCTCGCTGAATTAAAATCTTACGAATATCATACGGGCATTGTGTTTTCTGCCTACAATGTTGATTATTCAAAAGCCTTGGCGCAAGGCGGACGCTACAATGGTTTGGGCGCGTCTTTTCATCAAAATCAAGACAGCAGAGCGGCAACAGGATTTTCATTTGATTTAAAATTTTTATCTCAAACCGCACACAAAATTAGGAATTAGTATGTCAAACAATGTGGTCATTATTGGCACTCAATGGGGCGATGAAGGCAAGGGCAAAATCGTTGATTTAATTACAGATAAAGCCAATAGCGTGGTGCGTTTTCAGGGCGGACACAATGCTGGACACACCTTGGTTATTGAGGGCAAACAGACGGTTTTGCACCTGATTCCATCGGGTATTTTGCGCGACCATGTGGCGTGTCTTATCGGCCACGGCGTGGTGTTGTCAATGTCGGCATTATTAAAAGAAATGAACGAATTGGCGCGCGCAGGGATTCAGGTCAGTCAGCGTTTAACCATCAGTTTGGGCTGTCCGCTCATCTTGCCTTATCATATTGCACTGGATAATGCGCGTGAGTTAAAGCGTGGCAAAGCGGCCATCGGCACAACAGGCAACGGAATCGGTCCCGCGTATGAAGACAAAGTGGCGCGGCGCGGTCTTAAAGTCGGCGATTTGCTTGACGAAAAATTGTTTGCTGAGAAATTAGCCAGTGTGATGGAATATCATAATTTTGCGCTGGAAAAATATTACGGGCAAGCACCTGTTGATTATCAAAAAACACTGGACGAAGCACTGGCTCAGGCAAAACTCATCAAACCAATGCTGGGCGATGTGACTGATATTATTCATCAAAAGTTGGCGCAAAAATCCAATCTATTATTTGAAGGCGCGCAGGGTGCTTTGCTGGACATTGATCAGGGCACGTATCCGTTTGTGACCTCGTCAAACACCACTTCGGGTGGCGCAGTCACTGGCTCTGGCGTTGGCGTGTGCGACATTGATTACGTGCTCGGCATTGTCAAAGCCTACACCACACGCGTGGGGGGCGGGCCCTTTCCCACCGAGTTGATTTATGATGTGGCCAATGATAATGGTGACGTCATCGGCAAAGAATTGGGCACAGTGGGTCGGGAATTTGGCGCCACGACAGGCAGGCAAAGGCGTTGTGGCTGGCTGGATATGGTCACGCTCAAACGCTCATTAAAACTCAATTCAGTCACGGGTATTTGTTTGACAAAGCTAGACGTGTTGGATAATTTAGACACCATCAAAATTTGTGTTGCGTATGAAATTAACGGCAGAAAATTCGAAATTCCGCCGTTTTCAGCCGAAGGCTACGCGCAAGCAACCCCTATTTATATTGAAATGCCAGGCTGGAAAACCACCACGATTGGCACCAAATCATTGAACGATTTGCCGATTGAGGCACAAAATTATCTCCGCAAAATTGAAGCACTCACCGCCACGCCGATTGATATTTTATCTACCGGGCCTGATCGCGACGAGACTTTAATCCTTAAACACCCATTCGAGTAGCCTATGTCTGACGACCCCCATTACCAGCGCGAATCCAAGCAATACGACAATCCAATTCCTTCGCGGGAATATATTCTCGGCGCCATTGAGAAACAAACCAGCACGCATTCTGAGTTGTACGAATTATTAGCCCTTGAATCGTCGCAGAAAAAACCCCTATTTCATCGTTTGAGCGCGATGGTGCGCGATTGTCAGTTGAGTTGCGACAAACAAGGAATGTATCGGATTTTTTCTGATCAAGATTTGTTAATCGGCAAAGTCATCGCCAATCCAAAAGGCTTTGGTTTTGTTGCGCTAGAATCGGAAGGCAAAGATTTGAGGCTTTCACCTCGGCAAATGCAGTTGGTTTTTCATGGCGATAAAGTCCAAGTGCGACTGCTCAATCAACGCGGCGATGGGCAAATTGTTAAAGTTTTAGAAACGGTAAAAACACTGGTGGGGCGGCTTCATATTGGACAAAATAGCGCCTACGTGGTGGTGGATGACAGGCGCATTAAGCACGATATTCAGATTCCTAAATTAGACAAACAGCATCAAGATTCGCAAATTGTGGTGGTAGAAATTCTCACTTCGCCAACCTTTGAGCGCGGTGCTACGGGCAGGATTATGTCTGTTTTGGGGCAATTTATGGATGAGGGCGTGGAGACGGATTCTGCCCTGTATCGCAACAATATCCCCGTTGATTTTAGTCAAAATGCGCTCGCACAAACCGCACAGTTTGCACCCGAAATAACGACGCAGGACAAACAAAATAGAACCGACATTACCGCGCTGAAATTGGTCACAATTGATGGCGAAGATTCGCGCGATTTTGATGACGCAGTGTATGCCGAGCCGCAGCAAAATGGCTGGAAACTGATTGTGGCAATTGCCGATGTGTCGCATTATGTGCCCGAGGAAAGCGCGCTGGATACGGACGCCATTGATCGTGGCAATTCGGTGTATTTTCCGCATCGAGTCGTGCCGATGTTGCCCGAGGCGTTGTCAAATGGATTGTGCTCTCTGAATCCACAGGTTGAGCGTTTGTGTATGACCTGTGAAATGAATATTGACGCAGATGGCGCGTTGCTGGATTATCGGTTTTATCCCGCGGTAATGTTCTCGCATGCGCGTTTGACTTACACCGAGACGAGCCAGATTTTGGAGGATAACGATTCCGAATTGCGCCAAAAATACGCACCCGTGATTGACAATTTGGAAGCACTTTATGGATTGTATCAAACCCTTAAAAGCGCCAGAGAAAAACGTGGCGTGATGGATTTTGACAGAATTGAGTCGCAAATATTATTCAATGAAAATGGCAAAATTGACAACATCATCGCACGCGCTCGCAACGATGCCCACAAGCTGATTGAAGAATGTATGCTGATGGCAAATCAAGCCGCTGCCAAGTTTTTAGCCCATCACGACGAGGATTTTCTCTACCGCACGCACCCTAAACCGAGTGCGGAAAAAGTAGAAATTACGCGTCAATTTTTATCAGCAGTCGGCTTAACACTTGAGGGCGGAGCGCAGCCAGAGTCTCGCGATTTTGCCAAAGTTTTGACCGCAGCCAAAGGCAGAGAAGATGAAAATATCATTAAAACCATCGTTCTGCGCACTATGCAACAAGCGGTTTATACGCCAGCGAATGCGGGACATTTTGGCTTAGCGTTTGATGATTACACGCATTTTACCTCGCCGATTCGGCGCTATCCTGATTTGCTGGTGCATCGCGCCATCCGTCGCGTGCTGGACAAAATTAGCCGCAAACCAAGCAAAAAAATGATTGAAACGGGCGCGCATTTGTCAATGACTGAGCGCCGAGCGGATGAGGCATCGCGTGATGTGGAGCGTTGGCTCAAATGCGAATATATGCGTGATAAAGTCGGCGATACGTTTAACGGCGTGATTTCTGGCGTGGCAGGGTTTGGGATTTTTATTGAGCTGAGCGAAGTGTTTGTGGAAGGGATGATTGCGCTGCGTGATTTGCGCGATGATTATTATGCGTATGACAACATTCATCATCGGCTCACGGGGCAACGCACTGGCAGGGTGTTTAGATTGGGCGATAGCGTGCGGGTGCGGATTTCAAAAGTGAGTTTGGACGATCGGCAAATTTCTTTTGTGCTGATTGAGTAATCTTTTTTTTGTTGGTTGAGTCAATCCATTCAGCGGTTTTTGATTGATTTTATTTAAGCCGCTTTTCTGCCTAATTTTTATTTAAATCTTTTTTGTTTTTTAAATCGTCTTGCTTTTATTATTTTGCAAGGCGATTTTTTTTGTCAATTATTTTTTTTAATGCTCAGCGTTTTACTTTTTTACGCTTTACTTTTTGCCGATTAACCCACGGATTTTCCAGCCGCCTGTAAATCCGCGTGATAAGACGAGCGCACCATCGGCGCACTGGCGACTTGCGAAAAACCCAATTCTAAGGCAATGGTTTTATACGCCTCAAACTGCTCGGGCGAAATATACGCCTCCACCGCTAAATGATGTTTGCTGGGCTGCAAATATTGCCCCAAAGTCAACATATCCACTTGATGGGCGCGCAAATCTTTGAGCACTGCAATCACCTCAGATTCCCGCTCGCCAACGCCAAGCATCAGTCCAGATTTGGTAATCACGTGGGGATGGTTGCGTTTGAACGTTTGGAGCAAATTCAGCGAATGCACATAATCCGCGCCAGGGCGCACTTTGGGATACAAACTCGGCACGGTTTCTAAATTGTGATTAAAAATATCAGGCGGACATTTTGCTAAAACCAAAAGCGCGCGCTCAACTCTGCCCCTAAAATCAGGCGCGAGAATTTCTATTTTGACCCGCGGCGTGGTTTGCCGAATCGCTTCAATGCACTGTTTAAAATGCCCCGCGCCACCATCGCGCAAATCATCGCGATCCACCGACGTAATCACCACATATTTCAGCGCCATTTTGGCAATCGTTTGCGCCAAATGCTCAGGCTCGTTTTGATCCAGCGGTTTAGGCTTGCCGTGCGCCACATCGCAAAAAGGACAGCGCCGCGTGCAAATTTGCCCCATAATCATAAAAGTCGCAGTGCCGTGATTAAAACACTCGCCGAGATTAGGACATTGCGCCTCTTCACACACGGTAAAAAGTTTTTGCGCGCGCAGGGTTTTTTTGAGTTGCGCCACTTTGCCCCCAGTGGAATGTTTGATGCGAATCCAACTGGGTTTTTTAAGTCGCTCGCGGCTGGCGTCAGGCTTGATTTTCAGCCGCTCGGTTTTAGATTTTCCGCGCAGCAATTGGATTTCAACAGGATTTATTTCAACAGTTTGCACAATGTTTATTTTTTAAAATTGAATGATTTTACACCGCACTTGCGTGCTTAATTTGTCCGCTTTGGCGAGCGGGTCAATCAGTGCGTCAATCGATGTTTGAGAATGCGTGATAATTGTTGCGCAACGATTTCAACGGAGATTTTCTGTGGCAGCAAGTCTTGCATTTGAATGCTTTTTAAGCCCGCATAACCGCACGGATTGATGTGCGAAAAAGGCGTTAAATCCATTGCCACATTGAGACTTAGTCCGTGATAAGTTTTGCCGTGTTTTACTTTCAACCCGAGCGCGGCAATTTTGGCATTCTCAACATACACGCCGTGCGCCCCTGTTTTTAACTGCGCCACAATGTCGTAGTTTGCGAGCAAGGTTAAAATAGATTGCTCCAAAATTCCCACCATTTTTTTTACCCCAATCCCCAATCTTTTGAGATCAATCAGACAATAAATAATCACCTGCCCCGCGCCGTGATAAGTGATTTGTCCGCCGCGATCGGTTTGAATCAGCGGAATTTTGCCGCGCGCTAACAGATGCTCAGATTTGCCAGCAATGCCCTGCGTAAATACACTCGGATGTTGCACAAGCCACAATTCATCGGCGCTATTTTCATCTCTGGCATTCGTAAAATTGCGCATCGCGTGCCAAGTTGTCACATAATCCTGCGTGCCGAGATTGAGGATTTTCATCTGAAACTGCGCTCGTTTTTACAACACATACGCCACCAGCGGGCAATGTTGCAAATCACGATTGAGCGCGTCTAATTGCACGCGATTATCAGCAATAATACGAATAGTAAACGCCACATAACGCCCCTTAGCACTGCGTTTTAGGGTAATTTGATCGGGCCGCAATTTATCCGTATGTTGCTCAATAATTCCGCAAATCGTTGCACGCAAAGCCGCACAATCCTTACCAAAAATCTTAAGCGGATATTCGCAGGGAAAATCAAAAACTTCTTGAGAGAGGGGGAGGGTGGTTGTCATCGGAGAGATTTTAGCCCGTATTATTGTAAAATTAGCCAAAATTTTATTTGCCAGCAGCCCTTCATTATGAGACCAAATCAAATCAGCACCATTTTAAATCGGGAGTTTAATTCTGTCATTCACGGGCATCACACCCCTGTGATGTTGTGGGGTGCGCCTGGGATTGGAAAATCGCAAATTGTGGCGCAAGTAGCCCTCAAACACAACGCGCAGATGATTGATATTCGTTTGTCGCAAATGGAGCCGAGCGATTTGCGCGGGATTCCGTTTAAAAATGGTGCGCTGGTGGATTGGTCAATTCCTTCGCTATTGCCCGATGCAAAACGTCACGGCGAGTTTGGAATTTTATTTTTGGACGAAATTACCTCCGCACCGCCAACCGTTTCAGCCGCGGCGTATCAATTGATTTTGGACAGACGACTCGGCGATTATCAAGTGCCTGAGGGCTGGGCGATTTTTGCGGCGGGGAATCGCGCGGGCGATCGTGGCGTTACGTATTCTATGCCTGCGCCTTTGGCAAATCGCTTTTCGCACTACGAATTAGAGGTAAATTTGGATGATTGGGTGGCTTGGGCGTATAAAAATCAAATTGATGAGCGCATCATAGGATTCCTGCGCTATCGCCCCGAGCATTTGTTTGCCTTTGATGCGGCGCGCAATCCGATCGCATTTCCCTCGCCCAGAACGTGGGAGTTCACTCATCGCGCATTGCAAAAATTTGATAGAGATTTAGATTTATTTCGGCACGCTGCCATCGCTTGTGTGGGTGAAGTGGCAGGTGTGGAGGTGGCAACTTTTGTGGAGCATTTAGCCGACCTGCCTGACTTGGATGACATTGTCAATGGAAAACCAGTGTCGATTCCCAAAGCGATTGATTTGCAATACGCCATTTGCGCAGCCCTTGTGGGCAGGGCGATTGGCAGCAGGGAGGCAGATAATGTGCGCGTTATTTGGGGCAATATCCTAAATTTTGCGCGCGATTTTCCGCAGCAAGAGTTAGGCGTGATGTTAGTCTCAGATATGCAGCGCGCACTCGGCACGGAGATATTCGAGCTGCCAGAATTCACCCATTGGGCAGAAAAAATCGCCGATGTGTTATTTGACTAGTGGCTGATTTTTTGCATCAAATATTGAATTGAATTTTTAATTTTATGTGCATTGCCCCGTTTATTTTTTCCTAATCCCCCCATTTTTATGGCTTCATCAGATTATCCGTTTTGGCAAAATAATACGTTTGAATCCGCGCCAAATCCCGCGCCAATCTCAAATCCCGCGCCCGTTTCGGTGATTGCCGAGGATGTGATTGCGTGCGCCTCAGAAATCGTGGATTTAAAATCGGTTGAGCAGCGCCTGACCAAAGCGCGCACTCAATTAATATTAGATCATCCTTTTTTGGGAAATTTAGTGCTGCGCCTGCCTTTATTAGCGGCGGATGCGTGGTGCAAGACCAGCGCGACAGATGCCAAAAACTTTTATTACAATCCCAGTTTTATCAACGAATTAAACGCTGCTCAGATTAAATTTGTGCTAATCCACGAAGCCCTGCATTGCGCTTTGACGCATTTTGCGCGGCGCGGCAATCGGGTAAAACACAAGTGGGATTTGGCGTGCGATTTTGCCATCAACCCATTATTGGTCAAAGAAGGCTTTCGTCCGCCGCTGGACTTGCCGATCTTTCATAAATATCAGGGAATGATTGCTGAGGAAATTTATCCGATGATTGACGACAAATTAGACGTTGAACCGATGGATCAGCATTTATACGACGATAATCCAAATTCCGAACAGGACAAATCCAACGGCGGCTTGCGCGAAGATAATCTCAAAAATAACCCATCGCCCGCGCCTAATTCCCCGCCGAATGCGCCCAAAAATCCTGCCTTCTCAAATCCCTCGCAACATCCCTCAAACGCGCAACCACTTGCCAAAAAACCGCCCCCACTTTCACCCGATGAGGTGGAATCGCTCGCCACTCAGTGGCAAAAGAATTTAGCCTCGAGCGCGCAGATTGCCAATCAAGCGGGCAAGTTATCGGCGGATTTTATGAAATTAATTGATTTTTTCCTGCAACCTAGAATTTCGTGGCAGGCATTGTTAGCGCAATATATGACTCGGCTGGCGCGCGATGATTTTACCTACGCGCGCCCCTCCAGACGCTTTGGCGATGCGATTTTGCCCTCGCTCAGGTCGGCGCAGATCAATCTGTGCGTCGCGATTGATACCTCGGGTTCTATCACGCAAGATGAGATTAATGAATTTATTGCAGAAATTGCAGCGATTAAATCCAATATTCGCGCGAGTTTGAGCCTGATTGCCTGCGATGAGACACTAAACCCTGCGTGTCCGTGGCGATTTGAGGCGTGGGAAGAATTACAATTTCCTGCCACGCTCGGCGGCGGTCGCGGGACTAATTTTAAACCCGTGTTTGAATATCTGCAGGCGCAAGACATTCCCAGCGATGCGCTGATTTACTTTACCGACGGGCGCGGAATATTCCCAGAATTTGAGCCGAATTATCCCGTTTTGTGGTTAGTCAAAGGCAAGGAGGGCGTGCCGTGGGGGGTGCGCATTCAGCTGAATTAAATCCTAGTCAATCGCAAAAAATTGATTAAATTCGCGCCGTTCTGCCTGCGCCTGCTCAATTCGCATTGGTTCAAAGCGAATTTTATCACCCGTTTGTTTTTGCGCTAATTTTGCCAAATCCAGTGAAAAAACCGTGCCAATTTTAGGATAGCCGCCAATCGTCGGTGCATCTTTTAATAAAATAATCGGGCGCCCATCAGGCGTGATTTCCACGCTGCCATCACTCATCCCCTCTGAAATCAGCGGCGATTCTGCGCCCTTAATCGCAATTCCATCCAACCGACAACCCGTGCGATTATTCGCTGGAGAAATTGCGTAAGTTTGATTAAAAAACACATCTTTTTGCGACTGACTAAAGTTTTCAAATTGATAACTCGGCACCACCCTTAACACCAAATCAGCTGAATAATCCCGCTGATATCGCCGTGCCATAAAACGCCACACGTTATTTTTCAAATCATCCTCGCGCAATGTTTTAAACGGCAAAATATCCCCCGCGGATAATTGCCCGCCAATCTGCTCGCGCAAATTCACCGAACGTGAGCCAAATAGGGTAGGGGTGGCAAATCCTGAGCGCACTGCCAAATACCCGCGCACGCCATTTTGAGACGCACCCCAAGTCAGCTCATCGCCTTTTTTAATCCGCAAACAACGCCACAATGATTGCGATTTTTGATTGATTTTAAAATCCAAATCCGCCCCCGTCAGCGCAATCATCGCGCTTGTTCGCGCCCTCAAATGCACGTTGCCAAAAGTAATCTCAAGAGAGGCCGCCTTAAAATCATTGCCCAACAAATAATTCCCCCATTGATACGCGTGCTCGTCCATCGCCCCGCACCGCGCCAGCCCTTGCGCACTATAACCAAATCTGCCGTAGTCTTGCACGGTGGTCAAAAATCCAGGCTTAATCACTTCAAAACTCACAGTTTTCCGCCCAATTTTATAAATTCCGCGCGCTCAATCGGCGCAAATCTAACCCTATCCCCCACGCTAAACTTATGCAGATTTTCAGGCGCATTATGCAGCGATAAATCCAGCGGCGTGCGCGCAACGATCCGCCAACCGCCAGCAGAATTCATCGGATAAATCGCGGTTTGATTGCCCGCAATCCCCACACTGCCCGCAGGAATTTTAATCCTAGGCGTTGCCAGGCGCGGCGTTTGAATTTTTGGATTGACCGAGGCGAGAAAAGCAAAACCAGGGGCAAACCCCACCGCATACACCAAATACGCGCGCGTGCTGTGAAGTTGAATAAATTGCGCCAAGCTTAAGTGTTTTTGGGTTAATAATTGCGCCAAATCCAGCCCAACCTCGGGGTGATAATACGTCGGAATGGTGATTAGCCGAGACTCAGTTTGTGCCGCATTAAAATGATGCTGTTGCAAATAACGCGTGATTTGTTGGCTAAAATCGCGCTCCGAAACCCGCAAACGATAGCCGATGTGCAGCGAAGTATAGGCGGGCGTTAGGCTGATAATCGTTGCGCCAAATTCAGTTTTTAACGCCTGACTGATGGCAGATATTTGTGCAGGCAAACGTGCATCAATACTGTCGCCAAAATACAAAATCAGCGCATTTTCTCCCGCACAAACCAGCCTAAATTTAATCATTCCCTGCTAGATTTAAGACGAGTGAGCGCCACCACCGAGGCGGGATTATCTGCGTGAAAACCAATCGTATCAATCCTAAAATCGCGTCCCTGAGAGGATTGATGAGCCTGTTGCTCAACCCAGTGATAATATTGTCTGATAATGTCCTCGGGCTGATTTAACACCGCATTTTTCATTTTTCGGCTCACCATTTGAGTGCCTTGATAGCTGCGATCGGCAAACACTTCATAATAAAAATGCAGCCCCATTTTTTGTGAGGCGCGCGCAAATTGCTGCGGATAAATCAACGCAGGCACCACCAGCGACAAATCCGCGTTGAATGTTTTAATCACCTCGCAAATCACCTCAAGCACCGTATTATCCTGCGCCATTTGATGATACAGCGCGCCGTGCGGTTTGACGTAGCGCATCACCGCACCATTTGCCGCGCACAGTTTTTGAAAATGCGCCAGCTGCGTATGAATCATTGCAAACAAATCCGCGCCGTTTAACGGCTGAACCACGCGCCCAAAGTGTTTTCGGTCAATATAACTCGGATGCGCCCCAATCATCACCTGATTTTCCCGCGCCAGCGCAATCGTCTGAATCATACTGGCATCATCACCCGTATGCCCTCCGCACGCAATATTTGCCATTTGAATATGCCCCATCACGCGCGCATCGGGATTGTCCGCCAGACCCTCGCCCATATCGCAATTTATCAGTGGTTTGGTGATATTTTTGTGTTGCATACGGACTATGATACTGGAGCGCGCAGCCGTGCGTAGGGTATTATACTCGGCGCAATATTATCATCAATTAACCAAAAATATACAATGCCACTCGCTTTATTTGATTTAGACAAAACCCTGATTGCAGGCGACAGTGATTTTTTGTGGGGCGAGTTTTTAGCAGAAATCGGCGCGGTCGATGCTGTGGACTATCAGCGCAAAAACCAATATTTTTTTGAGCAATACAATTTAGGCAAATTAAAGATGAATGAATATCTGGCGTTCTGCCTAAAGCCTTTATCTGAGCAAACGATGGCAACCTTAAAAGAATGGAGAGCGCAATTTATTGCCCAAAAAATTGACCCAATATTTTTACCACAAGCCAAACAAGTGGTAGATATGCACCGTATTAAAGGCGATACGCTGATTGTGATTACTGCCACGAATAATTTTATCAGCGCACCAATTGCCCAAAAATACGGCATTTATCATCTGCTTTCCACAGAACTAGAGGTGAAAAATTATCGCTACACGGGCAAAATCATCAACCAGCCGTGTTTTCAAGCGGACAAGATTACCCACCTCAAACGCTGGCTAAAAAGCTGCAAACAAGACTTAGCGGGGGCAACTTTTTATTCTGACTCGCACAATGATCTCGCGCTGTTGGAATGGGTGGATAATCCTGTGGCAGTGAATGCTGACCCAATTTTAAAGGGTATTGCGACAGAAAAAAAATGGCAAACGCTGGAATGGAAAAAATAGGGCGGTTTTGAGGGGGTTTGTAAAATTTTTAATTATTTTTTGTCGTTATTCCTGCATTTCTACCGTCATTTCATTGATCGCAGGAATCCATTCTTTTTTGTAAGGATTTTCATTTTTTTCCTACGTCATTCCTGCGAAAGCAGGAATCCACTCAATTCCCTGCCGTCATTCTT
>CAZRUL010000010.1:19483-23905 GCA_964603245.1 uncultured Piscirickettsiaceae bacterium | reverse complement strand
TCTGCCTCAAAAAACTGCCCCTAACAGCAGCTTAACACCCCACACAAAACAAACGTTTATCACTCAAACACAAAGCACAAAGGTTGATGCATTTGCTTATCGGAAGAAGCTTTTTTACGTCTGTCGTTAAAGTTAAAGTCTTTATAATGCCAACTCTTTAAACCACTGCTACTATTTGTATTCCGATGAACAAAGGCAAATTTATCACCCTCGATGGCGTTGAAGGCGCGGGCAAAAGCACACAGATTGCGTTTGTTCGTGAATATTTGGAGCGGAGGGGGATTGAGATTGTGCTCACCCGAGAGCCAGGCGGCACTGAGTTTGGCGAGAGCCTGCGTCAATTATTGTTGAGTCCTGATTTGCCACCTGTGCAAGCGAACACGGAATTGTTGCTGATGTTTGCGGCAAGAAATGAGCACATTCACCGTAAGATTATGCCTGCTTTAGCGCGCGGGGCGTGGGTGGTGAGTGATCGGTGGACGGATGCAACGTATGCGTATCAGGGTGGGGGTCGGGGGCTGGACGTGGCGTTTATTGCACAACTCGAGCGGCAGATTGTGGGCGAGTTTCAACCTGATTTGACGCTCTTATTAGATGTGCCTGTGGTAATGGGAATGGCGCGCGTGGCAAAACGAGCGAAAAAGGATAGGATTGAGCGCGAGGCTTTAGCATTCTTTGAGCGAGTGCGTTGTGTGTATTTGGACAGGCTGAAACAATTTCCGCAGCGCATTAAATATATTGATTGCACCCAAACGCTGAAAGTGGCGCAAGTGCAGATTAGTAACATTTTGGCAACTTTGTGACATTTCTCTGATGACACTCTTTTAAACAACAAACGCTTAAATAACGCGCCCTCAAATGACACGCTTTCAAACAACATTCTCCCGATGATATTACCTTGGCATCAAACTGCGTTTGCACAATGCACCCAAATGATGGCTCACAATCGCCTGCCGCACGCGCTGTTGATTACGGGCGCGCCTCAAATCGGTAAGTTTGAGTTTGCGCAGGTGTTGATTAAAACGCTGCTTTGCACCGACAAACAAGCAGGGGTGGCGTGTGATCATTGTGCGCCCTGTCGGTCGGTGGCGCGGGACAATCCGCAAGCAATATGGGAGACGCAAACGCTGATTCGGCGCTCAAATTATCCAAATCTGTTGTATTGTCGCACCGAGTTGAATGATAAAGGTGTGCTGTCAAAGAACATTCGGATTGATCAGATTCGCACGTTTTGTGAAGCGTTGGGCAAAACTGCTGACGGGCTGCAAATCGGCGTGTTGTTTTATGCGGACGAGATGAATGTGAATGCGGCCAATAGTTTGCTCAAGACTTTGGAGGAGCCGCGCGCCAATACGCTGATTATTTTGCTGGCACATCATCCCAAAAACCTGCCGAAGACGATTGTGTCGCGCTGTCAAAACGTGCACATTCCGCCTGCGTTTGACGCGCCAACACAGCGCTGGCTGGCCACTCAGATGAGCACCACGCAAACGGCTGATTTTGAGGTGGGGCGATTGTTAGAAAATGCGCACGGCGTGCCGTTTAAAGTCATCTCGGAATTGAATGGCGATGAGTTTATGCGCTATCAAGCTTGGCAAAATCAACTGCTCAGCATTGCCCTTCATCCGTTGCAAATCAATCAAACTAAAGCCTTTGACGGGTTTGAATTGGCAGCGTTAAAATGTTTGCAAAATCTGCTGATTGAAGGCATTAAACTGAAAATGTTGGGGCGGAAAGGTGGTTTGGTGGAACTCAATCAAGTGGTGGAAAACGTCAATCCAGATTTTTTGTTTCGATTGTTGGATGATGTTGCTGCTGCGATTCGGCTGGCAAAAACCTCGGTCAATATGAAGTTGTTGCTGGACAATGTTTTAATCGTTTGGTCGCACATTACTCATTTAAAAACCTATCCTAAAATCACTGAAAAAATATGAATCAATCAGAATTGTTATTTGAGCAAGCGTGCAAAGTTATTCCAGGGGGGGTGAATTCTCCCGTTCGGGCGTTTGCTGGTGTGGGCGGTTGTCCGATTTTTTTTACCAAAGGCGAGGGGGCGTATTTGTGGGATGCGGACAATCGGCGCTATATTGATTATGTGGCTTCGTGGGGGCCGATGATTTTGGGGCATTCGCATCCAGCGGTCGTCAAAGCGATTCAAAATACTCTAGAAAATGGCATTGGTTTTGGCGCACCGACTGAGATTGAAACCCAACTTGCGCAAAAAGTGAGCGCAATGATGCCCTCGATTGAGTTAATACGAATGGTTAATTCGGGCACGGAGGCGGTGATGAGTGCGATTCGTTTGGCGCGTGGTTATACGGGCAGGGATACAATTTTGAAATTTGAAGGCTGCTACCACGGGCATTCCGATGCGTTGTTGGTCAAAGCAGGCTCGGGTGCGTTGACGCTCGGCGTACCTACTTCACTCGGCGTGCCAGAATCTGTGGCGGCGCAAACGCTGACATTAGAATACAACAACATTGAGCAAGTGCGCTCGGTGCTGAGCAAAGTTGGTGCGGAAGTGGCGTGTATTATCGTGGAGCCTGTGGCGGGCAATATGAACTGCATTTTGCCTGTTGAAGGATTTTTGCAGGGCTTGCGCGCGGTGTGCGATGAATATGGCATCGTGTTGATTTTTGACGAGGTGATGACGGGCTTTAGGGTGGCTTTAGGCGGGGCACAGGCGCATTACGGCGTGCGTCCAGATTTGACTACGTTGGGCAAAATTATCGGTGGCGGGCTGCCCGTGGGTGCATTTGGCGGCAGACGCGATATTATGGAATGCATTGCCCCGCTCGGAGGGGTGTATCAAGCTGGCACGTTGTCTGGCAATCCGCTGTCAATGTCGGCAGGTTTGGCGATGTTAAACACGATTTCTGACAATCCAGATTTTTATCCGTTGCTTGCGCGCAAAACTCAGCGTTTAGTGGATGGCATATTAGCAGCGGCGAAAGACCAGAATATTGCGCTGTGTGCAAATGTGGTGGGCGGTATGTTTGGGTTGTTTTTTACTGAAGAAAAATCGGTCACTAATTTTGCACAAGCCGCCGCGTGTGATATTGAACGCTTTAAAAAGTTTTATCATTTGATGTTGAATGAGGGCGTGTATTTAGCACCTTCTGCGTATGAAACGGGTTTTATGTCCGAGGCGCATACTGCGGAGGATATTGAGCGCACGATTACTGCTGCACGGCAATCATTTGCAAAATTATAAATTTTTTTGATTAACCATTAAAATACGCGCGATTATTTTTTTGCAAACTTATATACAGGCTATAATCCGTAAAAATTATTTTTTGTGCGTCTGATGATTGTCGTATCGGATTTATTTTTTTACAAAATTTAAGCTTTTTCTATTCAATAAAACATCATAAAAATGGCTAATTCTACTCTCGATTCCACTGTTTCTACTTCCACTCCCGCCTTAATTTCCGCTGATCACGCGCCTATTTATATTACGGTGGGTGCTGGCGAAACCAAATTTGTTGACCTCCAGCCTGGCGAGACGTATCGCGTTGCGCTACAACACAAAACACGAACATTTAGCGACAGTGAATTAGATGTCGTTGCCAAAAAATTTAATACAGATTTGGTGGTTTTATTGGCAAGCCACAGCGCGGTTATTTTTACCGATTATTTTGAAACTTGTGACACCACAGCCAATGCTTGCACGGTGTCTTTGCCTGCTGACAAGGGTGAATATATTGTTGCGATTGAGCAGCCGAAAAATGCGCTTTTATTTGAGGATGGATCGCATTTGGTGTATTTTCACGGCAGTCGCGAGTCGGTGATTGATATTGCCGATCAAGATTCTCAATTGGGCGGATTGTTGTATGATTTCTACGATCCGAGTCTTGCGGATGTGTCTGGCGATTCGGTGGATTGTGCGACTACGCAAACGAATTCTGAGATTAACACTGCTAAAGACACACAGGCGGCATTTACAGACGAAGAGGGTTGTCGGGTTTCAAGAGTGAAAGAGTCGGGCACATCCGCCATCAAAACAGAAAGGGAATTAGAAATTGAAGCGGATAAAAGATTTAATCAAAGCATCAAAGACTCCGTGGAAGACAATCCCACTTTTCAGAACAATGACGCTGATGGGACAAATTTCTCAGATGCAGCGGCATTGTTAAATGCCATCGCGCCGATTGAAATAGATTTGAGCGCGGTTGAATTGAACAACACCGCCCAGATTCAAACTGCCGTCAATCCTGTCAATTCTGCTGGATTTGACGGCGCTACTTATCTGCCTGAGAATACAGAAAATGTCGTTGACGCTATGACAGGTATTGTGCTGGTGTAGTTTGATTTCTGGTTTTTTCTTTCGTTTTTGCCTTGTTTTTTCCGCGTTTTTTAAACGTTAAATAGTTGCTAAAAAATAACCCGATGACCTCGGGTTTTTGTGCGTTTGATGTTTAT
>CAZRUL010000010.1:12963-19383 GCA_964603245.1 uncultured Piscirickettsiaceae bacterium | reverse complement strand
TTTCTCAAGTGTTTTTCAATCCTTTTGCCAACAAATACACTTCTGTAGAGCGACTTCGTGAGGCTTTGGGTTTTTGCGTTTTCACGGATTTAAAGGTGCGTTTGCACAACTTCATTAATTCATCAAATCCCGCTCCTTGAAAGGCTTTCATAAACAATACGCCTGTTTTTGGGTTGAGTATTTTGGTCGCCATATCAATCGCTAACTCGCACAAATACATAGATTTTGGCATATCCACTGACAATTGTCCGCTCATATTTGGCGCCATATCTGAGAGCACCACGTCTATTTTTTGATGCTTCGTTAGCCCGAGTAATTTTTGATAAGTGTCGTCTTGTGTGAAATCGCCACGCAAAAAATCCACCCCAGCAATCGGCTCAATCGCCAAAATATCGCTGGCAATAATTTGCCCTGATTTGCCCACCATTTTGCGACACACTTGCGACCAGCCACCAGGGGCTGCGCCTAAATCCAACACTCGAGAATTGGATTGGATGAAGCGATCTTTTTGCAAAACTTCCAACAATTTATAAACTGCGCGCGAGCGATAGCCTTCTTTTTGCGCTTTTTTGACAAATTCATCGTTGAAATGCTCCGCCATCCAGCGTTTTGAGCTTGTTTTTTTTGCCATAAAAAACCGAATCACATATTAATAAATTCTAATGTTATATTAAACTTAGCGGATAATAACGCACTTTTAAATTTTTGCTTGAAATAATGACTCAAAACCTAAGAAATATCGCGATTGTGGCGCATGTTGATCACGGAAAAACAACATTAGTGGATAAATTATTGGAGCAATCCGATACGTTTGACGAGCGTTTTGAATCAACCGATCGAATGATGGATTCAAACGTGTTGGAAAAAGAGCGCGGGATTACGATCAGCTCAAAAAATACCGCGATTAAATGGGGCGATTATCGGATTAATATTGTAGACACCCCCGGGCATGCGGATTTTGGCGGCGAGGTTGAGCGAATTTTGTCAATGGTGGATAGCGTGCTTTTGTTGGTGGATGCGGTGGACGGTCCGATGCCACAGACGCGTTTTGTGACTCAAAAAGCGTTTGATCAGGGGCTCAATCCGATCGTGGTTATCAACAAAATTGATCGCGACAGTGCGCGCCCTGATTGGGTGATTGATCAGGTGTTTGATTTGTTTGATCAATTGGGCGCGACCGATGAGCAGTTGGACTTTCCGATTATTTATGCCTCGGCGATTAACGGCTACGCTTCGCTGGATGATAGCGTGCGTTCGGGCGATATGACGCCGATGTTTCAAACCATTGTGGACAAAGTGCGCGCACCCGATGTGGAGGTTGATAAACCATTTCAAATGCAAATTACTGCGCTGGATTATTCCTCATTTGTGGGCGCGATTGGCATCGGTCGTATTGCGCGTGGCACGGTTAAGAAAAATATGCAGGTGACTTTAATTGACGTGGCAGGCAAACAGCGGAATGTCAAAATCTCCCAATTGATGGGTTTTCACGGGCTGGAAAAAATAGACATTAACACCGCTGAGGCGGGAGATATTGTGGCAGTGGTCGGCATTGAAAAGATTTCTATTTCTGACACGTTGTGCGATCCGAGTTGCATTGAGGCGATGGTGCCTTTGAGTATTGATGAGCCGACGGTTTCAATGGCATTTCGGGTGAATGATTCGCCGTTTGCTGGATTGGATGGCAAATATATTACCTCCAGAAATATCCGCGATCGGCTGGACAAAGAGCTGATTTACAATGTGGCTTTGCGGGTTGAAAATACGCAGGATTCGTCTGAATTTTTGGTCTCTGGGCGCGGTGAATTGCATTTGTCGATTTTGATTGAAACGATGCGCCGCGAGGGTTTTGAGCTGTCAGTGGGTCGCCCGCAGGTGATTTTGAAAGAGATTGATGGGGTGGTGTGTGAGCCGTTTGAAAGTCTGACGGTGGATGTGGAAGTGCAACATCAGGGCAACGTGATGGAAAAACTGGGCGAGCGCAAAGGCGAGCTCACTAATATGATGCCCGATGGCAAGGGCAGAGTGAAGTTGGATTTTAATATTCCTGCGCGTGGTTTGATCGGTTTTAGAACTGAGTTTTTGACTGCCACTACTGGCACTGGTTTGATGTATTCAACGTTTGACGCTTACAAACCCCAAAAACCTGGCAAGATTGGTCAGCGCAGCAATGGCTCGTTGATTTCAATGAATCAAGGCTCGGCGGTGGCGTATGCGATTTTTAATTTGCAAAAAAGCGGCAGATTTTTTGTTGAGCACAATACCAAAGTTTATGAGGGAATGGTGGTTGGCATTCATTCGCGCAACAGAGATTTGGTGATTAACGTGATGAAAGGCAAGCAATTAACCAACGTGCGCGCCTCTGGCACCGATGAAGCGGTGGCGTTAGTGCCAGCGATTAAACTGGATTTGGAGCAGGCGCTGGAGTTTATTGACGATGATGAATTGGTGGAAGTCACGCCAAAATACATTCGCGTTCGGAAACGTTTATTGAGTGAAAACGCACGCAAACGCGCACCAAAATAAATAGGGTAGAATCTGCACATTTAATCAAAGTCTGGGGTTTTTATGGACAGTTTCCTGCATTTTTTAATTCGTCAAAAAAAACTCGCACTGGCGTTTACCGTGAGCATTATTGTGCTGGGTATATTGACGCTGAGTAATATTCAGCGCGATCAATTCCCCGCGGTTGATTTTGAGAAAATGACCATTGTGACGCTCTATCCTGGGGCTTCTCCTGAGGACGTGGAGCAAAATGTTACGAATATTATTGAGGACGAATTAGGCAGTATTTCAGGCATTGATACCTTTATTTCTACCTCAAAAGAGGGCGTTTCAACGATTATTGTAAATTTTGATCAGGATGCGTCCGACATTGTGGCACTCAAACAAGAAGTGCAAAATGCGGTTAATCGCGTCACTTCACTGCCAAAAGAAGTGCTAGATTTGCCACGGATTGAAGATCACAAAACCTCAGAAAATAGTGTGCTGACGGTGAATATTTTCAGTCGCGATTTGGATTATGAAACCCTACGAAAAACCTCAGATTGGCTGTCTGACAACGTTGAGCGTGTGGCGGGCGTGTCTCGCGTGGCAAAAGAAGGCTATTTAGATCGCGAGATTCAAATCCGCATCAACCCCGAGCGGCTGCATTATTATAAGTTGTCAATTCAGCAAGTCATTGAGGCGATTGCCGCGCGCAATAAACGCTGGACGGTGGGCAATAATCACCACAAAACCCACGAAAAAACCATTGTTTTATTGTCAAAGTTTGATATGGCAGATTCGGTGAGCGCGGTGATTGTTAAATCCAGTTTTGAGGGTCTGATCGTGCGGGTGCGCGACATTGCGAAAATTGTGGACAGCACGGTCGAGGAAAAATCCATTATTCGGGTCAATGGCGTCAAAGGGTTTGTGTTGAATATTCACAAAAAAGCCAATGCTGACGTGATTACAACGGTGGATTTGGTGCGCGCAAAAATTCAGGCATTGCAAGCAGATGGCGCGCAAAATGTGCAAATTTTTTATTCGTCTGATTTGTCTAAACACGTGCGCAATCGTTTGGAGATTGTGGCAAATAATGGAATGATCGGGCTGGTTTTGGTGTTGCTGGTGTTGAGTGCGTTTTTGTCGTTTAAAACCGCTTTTTGGGTGGCGATTAGTTTGCCCGTTTCATTGCTGGGCACGGTGGCGATTTTGGGTGCGACTGGCGAAACAATTAATCTGGTGTCGCTGGCAGCGATGATTTTGGTGCTGGGGATTGTGGTGGATGACAGCATCGTGGTGGCAGAAAGCATTCATCGTTACAAACAACTGGGTGAAGATCCATTGCAAGCCGCGGTGCACGGATTTAAGCGAGTGATTATGCCAGTGATCACCACGATTCTGACCACGATTTTGGCGTTTTCTTCGATGTTTTTGATGACTGGCACGATGGGCAAATTTATCTACATCATTCCGCTGGTGGTGATTTTTGCACTGACTTTGTCATTTTTGGAAGTGAGTATTGCCCTGCCAGCGCATTTGTCGGGCATTCGTCAAACCACCCGATCACACGCTTTGTTTGCATATGTTGAGCGTTGGTTTGTGCGCGTTTTGGCGCGTGCCTTAGCGTGGCGTTATGTGGTGGTGTTGTTGTTTACGGGCTTGTTGGCGGGCTCGTTGTATTTTGCGGCGACTCAAATGAATTTTGTATTATTTCCAAGTGTGGGCGTGAATACGATTACTGTGAAGTTGGAGATGCCTGTTGGCACTTCGCTGATACACACTGAGGAGCGGGTGATTGAAGTAGAAAAAATCATTATGCGCGCCGCAGGTAAAGATTTGGATTCGCTCAGTAGCAGGGTGGGCAATGAGCTCACGCACGTGGCAAATCTGCGGATTGCACTATTGCCCGAGAGTGTGACCAGCGACAGTGCTAAAATTTTAATGCACAAAATCAGGGCGCAAACGACAGAACTAAAGGGGATTAAAAAAATAGAATTGGCGCTGAAAAGAACAGGGCCGCCACAGGGCGAGGATATTGAGATTAATATTGTCGGAGTGCACGACACCCAGCGCCGAGCGGCCGCGAATAAATTAGCCGACATTTTGCACGCAACCGCTGGACTGGATGCCATCAATCGCGATGATGAGCCAGGCAAGGAGCGGATTGAAGTGGTGCTGGATTTTGAGCGAATGGCGCGTTTAAAGGTGAATTTCTTTACGGTCAATCAAATGCTACAAACCGCCTTTACGGGGGTGAATGTGACTGAGATGCGCGACGGTCAAAACGACGTGCAATTTAGAGTGTATCTGGGTGCTGGGGGATATTCCGAGTCATTCATCAGTTCGTTAAGAGTCGCTAATCGTGATGGCAAACTGGTGCCGTTAAAGCAATTCTCCACCCTCAGGCATATTGCGGGAGAGCCCAATATCAAACATTTTAATGGACAAAAATCCACCCTGTTTACCGCCAGTGTGAATGACGAAATCACCACCGTTCAAGCCGTGATTAAAACCGCACTGACGCAATTAGACGCGCAGAATAATTACCCCAACATTAGAATTATCAGCGAAGGCGGTGCGAAAGAAACAGCCGATTCAATGCAGACCTTTAAGCAGGCGTTTGTGTTGTCAATCGTGGGCATCTTTTTGCTGCTCACGTTGTTGTTTAATTCGTATTCACAGCCGCTGCTCATCATCAGCGCCATTCCATTTTCGGTGATTGGGGTGATTTGGGCATTCTTCTTGCACAACGATGCGCTGAGTTTTTTCTCGGTGCTGGGCACGTTGGCACTGATTGGGGTGATTGTGAATGATTCTTTAGTGATGGTGTCGCATTTGAATTATCTGCGGGAGAAATACACCACTCAACGGGAACAATACACCGTCCAACGCCCCGCAATTGAATGGATTTTGGAAGGTGCAAAAGATCGTTTGCGCGCCGTGGTGCTGACCACGCTGACTACGCTCGCAGGGGTGTTGCCGTTGGCATACGGAATCGGTGGCACGGATTATATTTTGCAGCCGATGGCAATGTCGCTGGGTTATGGGCTGTTGTTTGGCACGATGATGACGCTGATTTTGTTGCCGTGTTTGTATTTGATGAATTATGAATTTGTTCAGTGGCTGGGACGTTCTCGCAAAAGCAAGACTGATGTTAAAGCATCATAATGCAAAACACAGATGAGAGGGCTTTAGTGGGACTTTAGTTGCTGGTTGTTTAAGTGATGAGGTTGCTGCCATCATTCGCACAAAAAAGGCAGTGAATGTTTGATCTAATGATTAACATTCACTGCCCGTTTGTTTTTTTATAATGTGTCGTTAGCGCTTATCTTTGTCTTTACGCTCTTTGTCTTTCCCTTAATCAATGATTGCGCTACACATCATCTATTCTTTGATGTCTGTTTGTTCTTGCTTTGTCTCTTCTTTCTCTTACAGCTTCATTGTGCGCCTCTCTTGTCTCATTCCGTAGAATGCATTCTTCATACGTAGACGGTGGGCTTATGTAATTGAGACGACTGCAATCCTCTATTAAATATATATGATTGAAGTCCCGCGGCGTTTTCATAGCCACACTAGACAAACTCACACCTAACACCATTAAAAACACTATCTTTTTCATTTGTATTCTCCTAATTAAATTGTGTTATTTATTTATTCTGTGCCTCTCGTGCCTCTCTTATTATTCTTTCTGCTTCCCTTGCCTTGTTGTTTTCTCTTTTATTGTGAATCTCTCTTGGTTTATTATCTAGCATACATAAATCAAATTTGAGTGTTCTCTGCATATAAATACTGCAATCCTGAAGTGTATACATATTGCCATTATCTGGTCTCGGCATAGCCACACTAGACAAACTCACGCCTAACACCACTAAAAATATTATCTTTTTCATTTGTCGTTCTCATGATGATGATCTTTTCTATGCTCTTCTTCTT
>CAZRUL010000010.1:0-12863 GCA_964603245.1 uncultured Piscirickettsiaceae bacterium | reverse complement strand
TATCTTTTTCATTTGTCGTTCTCATGATGATGATCTTTTCTATGCTCTTCTTCTTCTTTTTCCTTTTGTTCCTTCTTTTCCTTTTCCTTCTTCTCTTTCTTGTCTTGCTTCTCTTGCTCCTTTCCCATTGCCTTAATAATCTCCCAAGTCAAAAAACCCGCCTGAGCATTAAAACCAGACACACCCACCGCTAACATCATTAAAAACACTATCTTTTTCATCTCGCTACGCCTGTCATTCAAAAAAAACCGCATTATAAACTATCCAAACCAAACCATCCAAACCAAATTATCCAAGCCAAACCCATCACTGCACCGTGCAAATACTCACGATTGAGAAATGATACTCATCTTGCTTTTTAGTGTAAGTATTCACACCCGCCGCGCGAAACTCATATTGCGTCACGTTCTTTAAATGCGTCACCCGTCCAACCGCCGCACTCAGCACATTTTCCCATTTTTGCACATCCTCGCCTTCAATCACCTCGCGATATTCCACCACATATTCGGCACATTTATCCACTTTCGCAATCTTAAACTCCACCACCCCAGGCTCTTTTGGCAACACAAACAAATCAATAAACTCAGGGGCTGCGGGTGCTTCCGTTGCTTGATGAGGCACCGCCTGACTGACTTCAAAACCTGACGTTAGCATTAATTCTACATTCCCCGCGTAATGAAAGTTAATCGCCCGCATTTCTTCAGCCAAAGCCTCCTCTAAGGCAGTGCGTGCGGTGTTTTTCTTAAACGTATTTTCTTTTGACGGCGCTTTAAGTGAGACTAACATTGCCTTGTCAAAGACATTGAGGGCGGTATAAACCTTAACGGTGGCAGGTCGTGCGAGTGCAAATGCCTTGACGTTTAGGGTTTTATCCACGATAACGTGTGATTTAACTGATAAATTAGGATTGCTTAAATGCTTGCCGTTGATTAGATGTTGTTTGCGCATAATGGCTACCGTGTTGATTTAAAAACGACTTATTATGAATGGTTCTAGAAATGGACGCAAGGTTTTTTTATTTCAATGCGTGATTTAAACCCCTCAATCAACAATTATTTGAGTTGGAAAAATGATTGTTTGAACTGGAAAAATCATTTTTGGAGCTGGAAAAATGATTATGTGAGCTGGAAAAATCATTTTTTGAGTTGGAAAAATAATTATGTGAGCTGGAAAAATGATTATGTGAGCTCACATAGTAATTATTGGAGTTGGAAAAGTTATTATTTAAACTGGAAAAAACCGTATTTGAGTTGGAATAATTCCTGTCTCATCTGGCAATTTAAGCGCTTTTAAAGCTAAGGATTGTCTGCTATAATCCGCTGCGAATTTATCTGGTCTTTGATTTCGGTTTGAATGTCAAGATTTTTCCAAAGGTGGAACGGATGATGGTTTTTGTCAGTCAATCAAAACTTGACGACAAAGATTACAAACAAAGTTGTTTTTTTTGACATTGAAGTCTGTAGAGATTGTTATTTTGTAGCAATGTTTGCGGGCTTTTTTTTGGCATTTTTATTGCAGATCAGGAGCATTTTTTGATGGAAGATAAATTACAACTGTTTTCGTTTAAAGGCAAATACCGAATCCTACACCTCACGTGGATGGCGTTCTTCATCACCTTTGCGGTGTGGCTGAGTTTGGGCCCGATGATGCCCTTTATTCAAGAGGCGCTGGGACTCACCGAGCAGCAGGCGAAAGTTTTGCTGATTCTCAACGTGGCAATGACGATTCCTGCGCGCATTGTGGTGGGAATGTTGGTGGATAAATTTGGCCCGAAGATTATATTCTCAGCCATTTTGATTTTAGGCGGGCTGATTTCCATCGCATTTAGCTGGATGCAAACGTATGAGCAGCTGGCGTTGTTGCGGTTTTTGTCGGGCTTTATCGGTGCGGGATTTGTGGTCGGGATTCGGATGATTTCGGAGTGGTTTCCTGCCAAACAAACAGGCGTGGTGCAGGGAATTTATGGCGGCTGGGGCAATTTCGGCTCGGCGGGCGCGGCGATTACCTTGCCGTTTATTGCTGGTATGGTTGGTGGCGATGATGGCTGGCGCTATGCGATTACTGCGGTGAGTGTGCTGGCGATTGGCTACGGGGTTTTTTATTATTTCAATGTCACCAACACGCCGCAGGGCTCTACTTATTTCAAACCGAAAAAGTCGGGGGCGATGGAGGTCAATAGTTTGCCCGATTTGTTGTTATACATTGCGATGAATATTCCGTTGTATCTGGCGTTGGCATTGCTCACTTGGAAATTGTCACCGACTGAGATGGGAATGATTTCGGCATTGGCTGAGGGGGTTATTTATGCGGTTTTGGGAATGATTTTTGCCTTTCAAGTGGCTAGAATTTGGAGTGTTAATGCTGCCATTATCAAAAATCCTGTGCCAAAACAGCAGTGCTATCAGTTTAAACAGGTGGCCATCTTAAACTGGGCGTATATGGTGACTTTCGGCACTGAGTTGGCAGTGGTGTCAATGCTGGCGATGTTTTACGTGGATTGGTTTGAACTGCCTAAAATCACCGCGGCATTGTTGGCGGGCGTGTATCCATTTATCAATCTGTTTGCGCGTCCTGGTGGCGGTTGGCTGAGTGATAAATTTGGACGCAAACGCACGCTGATGGTGTTGTTTTCAGGGGTTACGCTGAGTTTTTTATTGCTGGGCTTTGTGGATAGAGATTGGTCAATCTGGTTGGTAGTGGGGCTGACGATTATGGGGGGTATTTTTTCTAAAGCGGGGTCTGGTGCGGTGTTTGCGATGGTGCCATTGATTCAACGGCGTTTGACGGGACAAATCGCGGGGATGACCGGCGCGTTTGGCAATGTCGGCGCGGTGATGTTTTTAACGGCAAATTCGTTGGTGGGTTATAGCGAGTTCTTCACGTTGATTGCGATGGTGAGCGCGGCGGTGCTGGTGTTGATTGTGCTGTTTTTAAGCGAGCCAAAAGGACATATGACCGAGGTGTTGGACGATGGCACGGTTGAGATTATCAAAGTAAATTAAGTGATGCAACATTTGCAAGTCGCGATTGACTCTCACACCAGCGCAGGCGTAAAGGCTGAGAATCAAGACGCCTGTCATTATCACATTCCCGTAGCCAAATTATTGATGCACAAAGGCATTGCGGCAGTGTTGGCAGATGGCGTGAGTGCGAGTGAGAAAGCCAAAGAGGCGAGCAGTTGTTGTGTGCAGGGTTTTTTGAGTGATTATTTTTCCACGCCGTATTCTTGGACGACGGAGCATTCGGCGAGCAAAGTCATTTCGGCATTAAATAATTGGTTGTATTCTCAATCCATTCGCAAATATGATCACAGCTCGATGCTTTCAACCCTGAGTGCGCTGATTATTAAATCAAATATGGCGCATATCTTTCACGTGGGCGATTCGCGTGTTTATCATTTGAGAGCGGGCAAATTAAAACAGCTGACCATTGATCACGTGATCAATTTAAAAGGCGCAAAAACTTATCTTTCACGTGCGATTGGCTTTGATTTGCAAATTCACGTGGATTATAAAACCGTGCAAGTGCAACTCGGAGATGTGTTTTTGCTGACCAGCGATGGGGTGCACGATTATTTGACGCACACGCAAATTGAGGCGTTGCTGGCGGGCGCAAAATCCCCCGAACAAATTGTGGAACAAGCATTAAACGCGGGCTCGCAAGATAATATCAGTGCGTTGATTTGTCGCGTGAAACAACTCCCACAGCAGGCATTGACTGAGGCATTTGATGCGCTGACTGAGCATCCGATTCCGCCTGATTTGTCGGCTGGAATGAAGATTAACGGCTTTGAAATTCAGGCGTTAATCCAATCCAGCCACCGCACGCAATTGTATTTGGCGCGTGATCTTAAAACCCAGCAGCAGGTAGCACTCAAAACCCCTTCGGTGAACTTTGAAGATGATCCCGTGTATCTCAAACATTTTGTATACGAGCAATGGGTGGGGCAACGGATTCACAGCGCACACGTGGTGAAAGTGCATTCCAGCGCGCAGGACGATCGTTTTTTGGCGTATGCGATGGAATATATTAAAGGCGAGACGTTGAGGCATTGGATGGGCAATCATCGCGATGCTTCGATGGATGTGGTGCGCTCAATCGTGAGCCAAATTATTCAGGGGATGCGCGCGTTTCATCGGCAAGAAATGTTGCACTGTGATTTGAAGCCCGAAAATATTATGCTGAGTCCGATGGGCGAGGTGAAGCTGATTGATTTTGGCTCAACCCGAATCGCAGGCGTGGAGGAATTATCCAATCCGATTGTGACTGAGTATAATCAAGGCACACAGGGCTATAGCGCACCCGAGGCGATTTTGGATAATCAAGTTTCACAGGTCAGCGATCAGTTTAGTTTGGGCGTGATGGTGTATGAAATGCTCAGCGGACAGCTGCCGTATCAGGACAAACTCAATCCACATTTGACTCGCCAGAAATTGAC
Organism: uncultured Piscirickettsiaceae bacterium; assembly: GCA_964603245.1. GTDB lineage: Bacteria > Pseudomonadota > Gammaproteobacteria > PS1 > Pseudothioglobaceae > CAZRUL01. Next base: position 8,425 of record CAZRUL010000010.1, on the reverse strand, counting down.
CAAAATTCATTATCAATCCATTCTTGAGCACAATCCGCACATTCCGATTTGGATTGATGGTGCGTTGCGTAAAGCTTGTCATTTGGAAGCGGGCGAGCGTTATGAGGCGTTATCAGAATTTTTATATGATTTGTCCAATCCAAATCAGGCGTTTATCGTGGCTCAGCCGCGCAAAAAAGCGAGCAGCACTTTGCACAGATTTCGTGTGTTGAGCGTGTTGTCAATTGCATTAAATATTGTTTTATTATTATTACTGGTTCGTTAGGAGAGTGTTATGAAAAAATTAGTGTTGATCGGCAACGGGATGGCGGGGATGCGCACGCTGGAAGAATTGCTCAAAATTACCGACGAGCGGTTTGATATCACCGTGTTTGGCGCCGAGCCGTATGGCAATTACAATCGGATTATGCTCTCGCCTGTGTTGGCGGGCGAGAAAACCATTGACGAGATTATGATTAACGATTTGGATTGGTATCGTGACAATAAAATCACGCTGCACATTGATTGCGAAATTACCCAAATTGATCGCGTGCATAAATGCGTGATTGATCAAAACGGCGTGCGTTATGATTATGACAAATTGCTGATTGCCACGGGTTCGGAGTCGTTTATTTTGCCGATTGAAGGCAATACGTTGGACGGCGTGATTGGCTTTCGCGACATTAAAGACGTGGATTTAATGATTGCTGCTGCCAAAACTCATCAAAATGCGGTGGTGATTGGTGGCGGTTTGTTGGGACTTGAGGCAGCCAATGGACTGATGAAACAAGGAATGCGCGTGACGGTGGTGCATTTGTTGGATGATTTAATGAATATGCAGCTGGACAGCAGCGCGGCGCAAATGTTGCTCGCCTCACTCAAAGCAAGAGGGCTGATTTTCAAACTCAAAGCGCAAACTAAATGCCTCATTGCTAGCGAGTCGTCGCCCGATTCGGTGGCAAAAGTTGTGTTTGAAGACGGCTCAACTGAATCCGCAGAACTGGTGGTGATGGCAGTTGGCATTCGTCCAAATATCGCATTGGCCAAACAATCGGGGATTCATTGTGAGCGCGGCATTGTGGTGAATGACACCCTGCAAACTTTTGATCCCAACATTTACGCGGTGGGCGAATGCGCCCAACATCGCGGACTGTGCTACGGACTGGTTGCGCCATTATTTGAGCAAGCCAAAGTGTGCGCCAACCATTTGGCAGAATACGGCATCGGGATTTATACAGGCTCGGTGACCTCGACAAAACTCAAAGTCACGGGGATTGATTTGTTTTCCGCGGGCAATTTTAATGGCACGGAGAGCAGCGAAAATCTACTATTTCAAGACGCTGCCAAAGGCATTTATAAAAAGATTGTGATTGAAAACGACAAAATCATCGGCTCGGTTTTGTATGGCGATACGATTGATGGATCGTGGTATTTTCAGCTGATGAAAGATGGCGCGAATGTGGCAGATATGCGCGATCGGCTGTTGTTCGGACAGGCACACGTGGGCGATTCGGGACACGGCGACACCGATATTATTGCCTCAATGAATGACAGTGCGGAGATTTGTGGCTGTAATGGCATTAGCAAAGGCGAGATTGTGACAGCGATTAACACTCACAATTTATTCACGCTGGACGAGGTGCGCGCTCACACCAAAGCCTCCAGTTCGTGCGGCTCTTGCACGGGTTTGGTGGAGCAGGTGATTGCCTCAACGTTGGGCGGGGATTTTTCCAAAACCCCCAAAGAAAAGCCGATTTGTGGCTGCGTAGATCACACCAAACAAGCGGTGCACGATTTTATTTTTGCAGGGGATTTTGACACTGTGTTTGAGGTATTTGCCAAAATGGAATGGCACACTCCCGATGGTTGCCACATTTGTCGCCCTGAGGTGAATTATTATTTGCTGGCTGCCAATCCTGATTATTGCGATGATATGCAATCGCGTTTTATCAACGAACGCTCGCACGGCAACATTCAAAAAGACGGCACGTATTCAGTAGTGCCACGGATGTGGGGTGGGGTGACCAATCCTGCTGAGTTGCGCACGATTGCCGATGTGGCGGATAAATTTAACATTCCCACGATGAAAATCACAGGCGGGCAGCGGATTGATTTATTTGGCGTGACCAAAGAAGATTTGCCCGCGGTTTGGCGTGATTTGAACAAAGGCGGATTGGTGTCGGGACACGCTTACGGCAAGGCTTTGCGCACCGTCAAAACTTGTGCAGGTAGCGATTGGTGTCGGTTTGGCACGCAGGATGCTATGGGAATGGGGGTGAAATTAGAAAAAATGACGTGGGGCTCGTGGATGCCGCACAAGTTCAAACTCGCGGTTTCTGGTTGTCCGCGAAATTGTGCCGAGGCAACCATTAAAGATTTCGGAATTGTCGCCGTGCAATCAGGCTGGGAGTTGCACGTTGGGGGCAATGGCGGGATCAAAGTTCGGGTCACAGATTTGCTCACTCGGGTTGAGAGCGAGGCAGAAGTGGTGGAATATGTGGGCGCTTATATTCAACTCTATCGCGAAGATGCCCTGTATTTGGAGCGCACTGCCCCGTGGATTGATCGGGTCGGTTTGTCGTTTGTGACTCAGCAATTAGTGGACGATAAAAACAACAGAGAGACATTATATGAGCGGTTTTTAGTGTCGCAGAAAACTGCACAAATTGACCCGTGGAAAGCACACGCTGATGGCGAACGCAGCCATCAATTTGAAGTTATCACCGAATAAAATTTTAAGGAGTCATTATGGCAGATTGGAAAAAAGTGGTTGCGCTGGAAAATATCCCGATGCTGGGATCGCGCATTTTTCGCTCAAAAACGCAGGAAGTGGCAATTTTTCGCACCCGCGATAATCAGGTTTTTGCACTGCACAACGCTTGCCCTCATCAGGGTGGCGTGTTGTCCGAGGGCATTGTGCATAATCATCGCGTGACTTGCCCCCTGCACAATTGGGTGATTAGTTTGGAGGATGGCAGTGCGCAAGGAGCAGACGAGGGGAAAACAGCGTGTTTTGAAACTAAAATTGAAAATGGCGTGGTGTTTGTGAAATTGTAGGCGATTTACAAATTCAAGCAATCGGCAATTTCACGGTGCTATTAAAATGTTGCCATTCGTAGCGTTTTGGATAAAAACGCCGATAATGCTCAAAATTCTCAGGATTTTCAATCGCCAAACTGTCGCGCTTAAAATCATAAATTGCGTTGAGCGTGGTGAGCAAAGTAGGTTGCTCAATGGAGATTTTTTGCGGCTTGATTAACTGCACAATCGCGGGATTTTGCGCAATATTCAGATGGTCACACAACGCCTCATACACCATAAAACTGCCCATAAATTTCGCATCCACTGAATGCCCCGCGATGTGTGGCGTGGCCCAATAAGCAGATTGTTGCAGGGGTTGGCTGATATTTGGCTCGTCTTCCCAGCAATCAATCACGTTGGCGAGCGTGCGCGTTTGTTGCCAAATTTGTTCGTCAATAATCCCTCCGCGCGCAGCGTTAAAAATAATCGCATTCGGCTGAACGTATTTAAAATTGTGCCGATTGAGCAAATGATGCGAAGGACGCGCGCCCGCAAACGTCAGCGGGGTGTGAAAACTCACGATGTCAGCACTCAGCGCCGTGTTCAAATCCACAAAATCAGGCAAATGCTCGCTCGCTTGACGCAGCGGATCGTTGAGCAAAGTTTTGATGCCCAGCAGATTTGCTTTTGTTGCCAGTCGTGATCCGACATTGCCCACGCCGATAACGCCCAGCGTTTTTTGGCGCAAATCAAATTTAAATTCCGCCGCTAAATTGACGCAAGCACTGATGATAAACTCCGCTACCGCCATCGCATTGCAGCCCTGCGCGGAGAAAAGTTGAATGTTGTTTTTGTGTAAATAGTCTAAATCAATGTGATCCAGCCCTGCCACGGTGCTGCCGACAAAGCGCACGTTGGAATTTTGGAGCAATGCCCGATTGATTTTTGTGCGCGAGCGAATGATTAAAATATCGCAATTCTGCACATTTTCAGCGGTGATGTCGCGCCCAGGCAAGGCGAGGATTTCGCCAAAATCGCCAAATATTTTGGCGTATTCGTAAACCACATCATCAATCACTAATTTCATAATTGCCAGTCAATCGGGGATTGCCCGTGTGTTTGTAAATAAGCGTTGGCTTTGGAGAAATGTTGGCAGTCAAAAAACCCGCGCCACGCCGACAAAGGCGAGGGATGCGGAGCGGTCAAAATCAAATGTTTATCTGCATCAATCAGACTGGATTTGTTGCCCGCGTGTGCGCCCCAAAGCATAAAAACCAGGGGTTGTTTGCGCTGACTCAGCAGGCTAATAATGTGGTCGGTAAAGATTTCCCAGCCCTGATTTGCGTGCGAGGCGGGGCGGTTTTGCGCCACACTTAACACACTGTTGAGCAGCAACACGCCTTGAGTAGCCCACGCCACCAAGCTGCCGTGATTAGGGGGTTGCGCGCCGATATCTTGTTGCAGAGTTTTGTGAATATTGCGCAGCGAGGGCGGAATCGGGATGCCTTTTGGCACGGAAAAACTCAGCCCCTCGGCTTGACGCGCGCTGTGATAGGGGTCTTGTCCTAAAATAATAATTTTAGTTTGCTCAAAATCTGTCAATTCGAATGCCCGAAACCACTGATTTTGAGGCGGATAAATGGTTTTATGTTGGGCAAGTTCGGCGTGTAAAAATTGCAACAAAGCGACAAAATAAGGTTGTTTTGAAATGCCCGCTAATGGCTCACGCCATCCGCCGATATCCATTTTCACAAGCCCGCTCTCACAAACTTGCCCACCACAGCCGCAAACGCAGTCCAATTTCGGTGCTGTAGCCGACTTCAATAAATTGGATGTTGCCCTGTGGATTGATGATAAAACTGCTCGGCGTGCCTCTCACCCCAAACAATTTGGACAAAGAGCCCGAAGCGTCGTTGATGATGTTGTCCAGTTTTAAATCGTTGGCTTTGGCGTAAGTGGCAATGTCGTGGTTGCTGCCTGATTGGATGGCGATATTGAGGGTTTTGTAATCGTTCGCGATGGACTGAATATTGGCATTTTCAAAGTGACAAACTTTGCACCAAGTTGCCCAAAAATGCACCAAAATCGCCTCATCTGTGGTGGGCGTAGCACTCAAGATTTCGCCCGTGAGTGTTTTGGAGGTAAAACTCGGCACCATTCCGTGCGCGAGGTCTTGTTGTTGCCAGATTCGGATGGCAAAAATCGCTAAAATGATGAGCATCCACTGCATCAGAGTTTTGCGGGTTGGACGACTAAATTTCATACGCGACATTATAAACTAAGAAATGCATGGAAAATTGGATCAAGCGTTGGCAAACGGGACAAACTGGCTGGCATAAAAATCAAACAAACACCCGACTCATTGAATTTATGGATTGTTTAGAATTGCGCGCTGGCGATTGCGTTTTTGTGCCACTTTGTGGTAAAAGCAAAGATATGATTTACTTGCTGGCACGCGGCTTTAAAGTGATTGGTGTTGAGTTGAGTGCGCTGGCGATTGTGCAATTTTTTACCCAAAATCAGCTGACTTATTCGGTGCAGCGCGGTGCAAAGTTTGACATTTATCGCGCGCCGAATATTTGTATTTATTGTGGGGATTATTTTGCGCTGAGTGCGCAGGATTTAAAATCGGTCAAAGGTGTGTATGACCGCGCCTCGCTCATCGCGCTGCCGTCTGCTTTGCGCATAAAATACAGCGCCCATTTATACGCCATAATTCCAAAGGGTTGTAAGGTATTATTGCTGACTTTGAGTTATGCTCAAGAGAAAATGAACGGGCCGCCTTATTCGGTCAATGAGGCTGAGGTAAAATCATTGTTTGAGCGCGGATTTAACTGTCTCAAATTGCAATGTTTTAATGACATTGAGCGCGAGCCTAAGTTTAAAAACGCTGGAATGATGGCGATTGACAAAGCCACTTATTGTTTACATAAAAATGGGGGAGAAAATGGACAAGAAAATACAGGGCAAGATTAGCCAATTTGGCACCAAAGGGTATGGATTTATTGAGGGGGACGATGGCGAGAAATACTTTGTTCATCAAAAGAACATCTTCAACAAATCGCGTTTAGCGGTGCACACGCCCGTTGTGTTTACCCCACAAGATTCCGAAAAAGGACTGGTGGCGATTGAGGTTGAATTAGCCAAAGCAAAGACCGAGGCAAAACCGCTGACCGATACGATGATTAAAGCGATGTTTTTGTTTTTGTTATTTATGCAAATCGTGACCGCTTATTATGTGTTTATTGCCCCAGCGATTCAATGAAATATGCCCTCGTTGTTGGATTGACACTATTGCTGAGTGGTTGTTTCTCTACCCCAGCGATTGAAGTGGTGAATATTTGTCATATGCTCGATGAAGAAGTGAGCTGGTATAAAGCCGCAAGGGCTTCTGAGAAAAAACACCACGCACCGATGGCCATTCAATTGGCGATTATTTATCAAGAGTCGCATTTTGCCTCGGACGTCAAACCCCCACGCGACAAGTTATTTGGCGTGATTCCGTGGTTTAGATCCAGTTCTGCGTATGGCTTTGCGCAAGCTCAAGACGGCACTTGGAAAGGCTATCAAAAAGCCACGAACAATTACGGCGCGGATCGCAATGATTTTGCCGATGCGATAGACTTTGTCGGCTGGTATATGAATAAATCGCAGCAACGCTCTGGCATCAAAAAAACCGATACATATAATCAATATCTGGCGTATCACGAAGGACACGGCGGCTTCAATCGCAAAACTTACAACAAAAAACCAAAGCTACTAAAAGTCGCCAAAAAAGTAGAAAGATACGCCAACAAATTCCAAAAACAACTCAACAAATGCCGTCCAAGTCTGGAAAAAAACAGCGTTTGGCATTTCTTTTAAATGTGGATTCAAACCGACATTCAACCTGAAGAGGGCGCGATGATTGCGCTCAATTTACATCAGCGTGATTTGTTCGTGGCGCAAGTCAATGGACAACTGTATTGTGGCGATAATCGTTGTCCGCACGAAGACATTGCCTTAACTTTAGGCTGTCTCAAACAAAATCGGGTGCATTGCTCTTTGCACGGCTTTAGTTTTGATTTGGATACTGGCAAAAGCTCGGAGGCCTGCGTGGATTCGCTGCGCACTTATCCCATTAAATTAGAAAATAATATTGTTTATATTAATATGTAACCCAATTTTGTAACGCACTCCGTCATTTCCTTTCCTCTATTCTATTTCTCTTTTCTCTATTCTATTTTCCCCCTCCTCTATTTTATTTTCCTTTCCCTCACCCTCAAATTTTATGAGCAATTCTCAAGATTTAATGCATTCTATTATTCAACGCATTGCCACCGGCCCTGATTTAAGCAAAAACATTTCGTTTGACGAAGCAAAATCAGGCTTTCAAAGCATTCTACGCGGTGAAATTGATGAAGTGCAATCCGCCATTTTCCTGATTGCACTGCGAATGAAGCGCGAAACGATGGCAGAAAACGAAGGCGTGCTGGCAGCGATTTTGGCACAATCCGATCGTCAGAAAGTAGACGTGGATAATCTGGTGGATTTGGGCGATCCCTACAGCGGCTACAATCGTTCGATCCCCATCTCTGCGTTTTTACCGCCCCTGCTTGCCGAATTGGGGCTGCCCTGCGTGATTCACGGACTCAATGCCATCGCGCCAAAATACGGCCTGACGCATCATCACATCAATCAAGCGCTGGGTTTGAGCGTGAATCATTCCACCGCGCACGCCAAAACACGGATTGAAGCCCCCAACATCGGCTGGTCGTATGTGGATCAAGCAAACTATTGCGCGGGCTTGCATAATCTGGTGTCGCTGCGCAATCGGGTGGTCAAACGCACCGTGATTAACACCGTGGAGACGCTGATTGCCCCGCTACGAGGGCGCGCCACGCACGCGATTTTGGGTTATGTGCACAAACCTTATCCGCCGATTTATGCACATTTGGCAAAAGAATCTGGTTTGGAAACCTCACTGCTCGTTCGCGGCGTTGAGGGCGGCGTGGTGCCATCGTTGCGACAACAGGGGCTGATGATTTCGTATCGTGGCACGACTGAGCACGCCCGCGTGGAGATTGATCCTAAATCTATGGGCATTCAGCGCGATCTGCGCGCGATTTCTTTTCCAGACAAAATGAACACAGCGCACGATTTGCCCGCATTAGCGCAGCACACGGTCGCCCTCGGCAAGGCTGCACTCTCAGGCGAGGCGGGATTGTTTTATGATGGGCTTGTGTTGTCGGCGAGTTTGATTCTGTGGCACACCGAACAAGTCGCTTCACTGGCTGATGGGGCGGAACAAGTGCGTGCGGCGCTGGATTCTGGCAAGGCATTGAATCGTTTACAGCCATAATCATTCAATAGGCGGGATTTAATCTATAAAAATCCCACAGCGGAGGAATGCGGCAGTGCTATCAAGTGTGTGATTGGCGTAATC
>CAZRUL010000009.1:8338-27349 GCA_964603245.1 uncultured Piscirickettsiaceae bacterium | reverse complement strand
CACAAATAATATGTTGTTAATGATTGACAATTACGATTCATTTACCTATAACTTAGTGCAATATTTTGGTGAGTTAGGGCAAACTATTGAGGTGTATCGGAATGATAAGATTAGCGTAGGTGAGATTGAGGCGCTGAATCCTGAATTTTTAGTCATTTCTCCTGGGCCTTGTGCGCCAAATCAAGCAGGTATTTCGCTGGCAGTTATCCAACACTTCGCGCAGAAGATACCCATACTCGGTGTTTGTTTAGGGTTTCAGGCGATGGTGCAGGCATACGGAGGCAGTATTATTGGTGCTAAACAGATTATGCACGGCAAAATCTCACCGATTTATCACACTAATAAAGGCGTGTTTGCCACACTTAACAATCCTTTTAACGCCACTCGCTATCATTCGTTGGTGGCACAACAATCTAGCTTGCCCGACTGTTTTGAAATCACGGCTTGGAGTGCGGATAAGCAAGGCAACATTGACGAGATTATGGGGATTCAACACAAACAATTTGCAATGCAAGGGGTGCAATTTCATCCCGAGTCTATTCTCACCGAATTTGGGCATCAAATGCTGGACAATTTTTTGCAAACAAGTGCGCCAAAAGCTTAAGCACTACACACACCATCGGGTAGAATGCGCGCGAATTGCAACCCTTAAACCCTCGAATTATGGAAATCATTGATTTTTTATTTGCCGACACTCAACTTCTGACCACTGGCACGCTCATTGTTTTAATTGCCTTACTCGTGGGCAATATTCTCGCCGATAAATTCCGCAAATACGCCATTATTGAGGCAGGTAATGCGGTGTCTTTGATGGATGATAAAGACTTAATTATTTTAGATGTGCGCGAACAGAAGGAACGCAAGAAGGGTTACATTAAAGGTGACACACACATTCCCTTAGCATCGGTGAGCGACAAACTTGCTACCCTTGATAAACACAAAAAAGTGCTGGTTTATTGCTTGTCTGGCAGACGATCAGCGCATATCTCGGGACTTTTATCACGCAATGGTTTTGATCAAGTCTACAATCTCAAAGGCGGGATCAATGCTTGGAAAAAAGCCAACCTACCGATTCAGAAATAATCACAAAACACCCAAAAAGAATTAAAAAACACCCAAGAAAATTCACCAAACAACCAAAAAACACTCAAAACCAATGCAAGAAAATATTATTTATTGTTCCGATTCCTGTCCTTTTTGTCAAAACGCCTATCGTTTATTGGACAAAAAAGGCATTCCTTACAAAAAAATACACGCGAACAACAAGGTGCACGTTTGGGCAGAGATTAAAGCCAAGACTGGCAGGGAAACAGTGCCGCAAATATTCATCAACGGCACGCATATTGGTGGATTTGATGACCTCTCAGCCGCTGATTATTCGGGTAAATTGGATGCACTGCTCACGCAATAACCATTTTTTTTCATCGCACTGCCACGCACTCACGTTGAAATTGAACACAGGTTATGCAAAACTCGCTTAGCATTATTGGCGCAGGTGCTTGGGGCAGCGCGCTGTCTATCGCATTGGCAGGTAATTTTAAGCAAATTTGGTTGCACACGCATACCCAACAATCCGCCGACAATGCTACGCGTAAACACCACGCATTGAATGTGGCGTATCCGCAGAATGTGCACGTCACGTTTGATTTATCCCACGTTAAAACCGCCGATAGCATTCTAATTGCCACGCCTAGTTATGGGTTTGCAAATGCACTGAACACACTCAAACCCTATTTGAGCCAGTCCCAAAATATCGCGTGGGCAACCAAAGGATTTGACATTCACAATCGTTGTTTATTGCACACAAGTTTTGAAAATATCATCACCACCCATGCCAGTTGCGTGATTTCTGGGCCGAGTTTTGCGTTTGAAGTAGCCCACGCAAAACCTACTGCTTTGGTGGTTGCCTCTAAAAATTCGAATCTGCGCGAATATTGGGCGCAAACATTGCACACAAACGCACTCAGGGCCTACACAAATCAGGACATCATTGGCGTGGAAGTGGGAGGTGCGATCAAAAATATCTTAGCAATTGCCGCAGGAATTGCCGCAGGCTTGGGATTTGGCGCGAACACGCAAGCTGCACTCATCACTCGCGGGCTGACTGAAATGATTCGCTTTGGACAAAGTCAGGGTGCGCGGGCTGCTACGTTTAACGGCTTATCTGGACTCGGCGATTTGGTGCTTACGTGCTCAGATGATTTGTCTAGAAATCGCCAATTGGGCAGAGAATTAGCCCATAATCACAGCCTCAAACAAGCAATTTCCAATGTCGGCGCGACCGTTGAGGGCATTAATAGTTTGGAATTGGTGCTAGAAATTGCACACAAACATCAAGTGGAGATGCCGATTTGCACCCAAGTTCTTCGTGTGGTTCAAGATAAAATCACACCCGCTCAAGCCGTGATTGGGCTGATGTCAAGAAAACAAATCAACGAATAAACCCGCTCACGCAAACATTAACCTAACTCAACTTAACCCTATAAATATAATGAAAATTTTAAAAAACAAACTTCCGATTGCACTCGTGATTACGCTGATTTTATTTAGCATTTTGCTGGTTGTTTTGATCAACATCAGTCCGCCTAAAACGCCTGATTTTGCGAAAATTGCCACGACTGAGATGCGCAAAAATGCATTTTTTAATTATCTTTTGCCAAAAATTAAGCACAGCAATGCGCAAATCACACAACTCAGGCAACAAATTATCAATCAAAAATTAAGTGAAGCTCAATTAAACGCACTCATCAAACGCTACAAACTGCCCGCTGGCGCTACACAAAAGGATTTTCTGAATAAAATAGACATCGTGCCAATCTCGCTGGTGTTGGCTCAAGCCGCGATTGAATCAAGTTGGGGCAGATCAAGATTTGCCAAACACGCCAACAATTTTTTCGGCATTTGGTGTTTTACCAAAGGTTGCGGAATGGTGCCACTGCGCCGAAATCAGGGCGCGGTGCACGAAGTCAAAACCTTCGCCTCGCCAGCAGCAGCGATCACTTACTATATGTATACAATTAATCACAACCAAACTTATGCGCTACTGAGAAAAATCAGGCAATACAAACGCGACCACGACATCCTCATTACTGGCATCAGTTTGTCTGAGGGATTGGCGCAATACTCGGAGATGGGCTATGAATATGTGGAGGTGATTCAAAACGTCATCCGCCACAATAACCTCGCTCGGTATGATTTGCCCTAAATAAAATGTGTTTTGATTGACTTCGAACAGCACTTGTCTAATCATCGGTTGTGGTATTTAAACGATTGGATTTTGTGTTTTCTAAGTTGCATTCTCACAGTCGCACTGACTGGAAAATTATCAAAAGAGCATAAAAAAAGCCAACTCAAACGGTTGGCTTTTCTTGGTTTTGTCGCATTGTTAAATAAATAATTAACGCTATAACAATTGCAACAATGGTTTTGACAATGAGCGTTTGAACATTTAACGTTTTGAGTATTGCTCGCTTTTACGTGCTTTTTTGTGCCCGACTTTCTTACGCTCTACAATTCTCGAATCACGCGTCACTAATCCTGCTTTGCGCAATCCAGGTCTGAGATCTTCGTCATATTTCATCAACGCACGGGTCACGCCCAAACGAATCGCACCCGCCTGACCCGTATCACCACCGCCTTTGACGATGATATTAAAATCAAATTTATCATGCATCTCAACGGTGTCAAGCGGTTGATTAACAATCATTGATGAGGTTTCCCGACCAAAATACTCGCTCATCGGGCGTTTGTTCACCGTAAATACGCCTTTGCCTTTAGTCATATAAACGCGTGCAACAGAGGTTTTTCTTTTGCCTGTTGCGTAATACACTTCTTTTGTTGCCATAATATTACCTATTAAATATCTAAAATCTTGGGTTTTTGTGCGCTGTGCGTGTGCTCAGAGCCTGCAAATACTTTCAATTTGCTAAACATATCTCGACCCAGCGGGCCTTTCGGGAGCATTCCTTTCACGGCTTTATTGATGATTTCTTCTGGTTTTTTAGCCTGCAAATCTTTGAATGCAATTGAGCGCAAATGCCCTACGTAGCCTGTGTGATGATAATACATTTTGTCGTGAAATTTATTGCCCGTCACTTTGATTTTTTTGGCATTGATAATCACAATATAATCACCCGTATCCACGTGTGGCGTGTATTCTGCTTTGTGTTTTCCGCGCAGACGTGAGGCAATTTCTGTGGCGAGTCGCCCTAATGTTTTGCCATCGGCATCCACTAAAAACCACTCTCTTTTAACCTCGTGGGCTTTGGCACTAAATGTTTTCATGTCAGTGTTTTAATGATAAAAAAATAATCGTGGCATTATAGGCATTTTTTTGTTTTAAATATACGTTTATCGTTTTCTAAATAGGATTTAAACCCACCCGCCACTATGTTTAACTCGCACATTCATTTGGATTTTACAGAAGTTGCTCGCCCGCCCGCCACTCAACCGTGCATTGTGCCGTCAATCGGCGTGCAAAATTGGCACAAAGTCGCCACCCTTTGCCGCGCACAAACGCGTTATTATCCCGCATACGGCATTCATCCGTGGTGGGCAGAGGCGCATCAAACGGCTGATTTTATTGAATTGGAAAAAATTATTCAAGCGCAAAACCCAGTGGCAATCGGCGAATGTGGGCTGGATTTTGCACGTCCAATATCTCAAAACGTGCAACTCAATTGTTTTCAAACACAACTAAAATTGGCGCAAAAATATCATTTGCCCGTCATCATTCACGCCGTTAAAGCAACCGAGGCGGTGATTTTATTGCTCAAAAAATATCCTCAAATAAATGGCGTAATTCACGCATTTTCAGGCAGTCAAGCGCAGGCTGACACACTCATTAAAATGGGGTTTAAATTAGGCTTTGGCTGGCAGATCACCCGCCAAAATGCCATCCGAGTGCGTGCTTTGGTGCAAAAATTACCACTTGAGTCAATTTTACTGGAAACGGACGATCATCCAAATCCAAACGATTTAACCCAAATCGCTCAAACCGTTGCCGATCTCAAACAAACATCCATTAAAAAAGTGGTGGCGCAATGTGATAATAATACCCTCTCACTTTTTCACTTGACATAATGGCTGGCAGTTGCGCACGCACGGAAATTTTACTCGGACAACAGGGGCTTGCACGTTTGGCTGAGTCGCATATTTTGGTCGCAGGATTGGGCGGAGTCGGTGGCATCTGTGCCGAGGCATTGTGTCGCGCAGGGGTTGGCACGCTGACGCTGGTCGATTTTGACATTATTTCAATCACCGATTTAAATCGCCAAATTATCGCGCTACATTCCACTCTCAATCAGCCAAAAGTTGAGGTTTTGAGCAACCGATTGCACGACATCAATCCAGACACGGTGCTCATCAAACGCGCTGAAATGATTGATAAAAACATTGCCCAACAAATTGCTGCAGATCCAAACATTGATTTTGTGGCAGATTGTATTGATTCTATCGCGCACAAAACGCTGCTGATTCATTCGTGCAATCAAGCCAACAAACCGATTATTGCCAGTAAGGGCGCGGGCGGACGACTGGATCCGACTCAAATTCAAATCTCTGCGATGCATCAAACTCATCATTGTGCGCTGGCTAAAAAAATGCGCAACCAATTACGCAATATTGGCGCCTCGCTTGATTTTCCCGTGGTGCATTCTACTGAAGTGCCGATTAAAGCATTGCCCCATCAAATCCCCTCTGCCACTCATTTAGCCCCCGCGGGTCGCGCCCGTGCTGTGAATGGGGCAATTTCCTACATACCGAATATATTTGGGCTGATGATGGCGGGATATATTATTCAAACTATACTAAAATCGTAGTTCAAATTTTGAGCGCACGTTTTATACATTTAAAGGAGAATAATAATGGTCAGAACTGAAACCCCGATTTGCGATTTTGACACCCCAGCAATTGACTTTAACCTCACTGGCGTGGATGGCAAACAATACACGCTCGCAAATTGCAAAGGCGAAAATGGCTTGCTGGTGATGTTTATTTGCAATCATTGCCCCTACGTCCAATCCATCATCAAACGCATCGTGCGCGACACCAAAGCATTGCAAGATTTGGGGCTCAACACCATCGCGATTATGTCCAACGATCCCAGCGAATATGCCGAGGATTCATTTGAAAATATGAAATTGATTGCCCAGCAATACGATTTTCCTTTTCCCTACGTGATTGATGAAACTCAGTCCATCGCCAAAGCTTACGGTGCGGTTTGCACGCCTGATTTTTTTGGCTACAACAGCGCCTTAAAATTACAATATCGCGGACGATTAGATGCCTCGCGCAAAGAAACGGTGGCAAACGCAAAACGCGATTTATTTGAAGCCATGCAACAAATTGCCACCACAGGCAAAGGGCCGATTGAGCAAATTCCTTCAATGGGCTGCTCCATTAAATGGAAAACTTAGCCCAATAAAAAACTCAACAAAAACTCAACAAAAATCTTGTGCCCGTTAAAATCGGGCAAATTCTGCGCTAATAATAGCGGGGTGCGATAGCGTATAATTGCGCTTTTGTTTGCTCGGTAGCACTATGTCTGAACCCACCAAACCCGTTAGTTTTCGTGATTTAGGATTGTCAAATCCCCTCCTCCAAGTATTAGACGAAGTCGGCTACGAAACCCCCTCGCCGATTCAACAAGAATGCATCGTCCATTTATTAGCGGGGCACGACATTATCGGTCAGGCACAAACGGGCACGGGCAAAACGGCGGCGTTCGCTTTGCCACTTTTGGACAAAATTGAGCTCAACAAAAGACACCCGCAACTGCTGATTTTAGCGCCCACCCGAGAGCTCGCCATTCAAGTCTGTGAAGCGGTGCAAACCTATGCGCGCCACTTGCCTGGATTTCACGTGCTGCCGATTTATGGCGGACAATCTTACGACGTGCAATTGCGCCCCCTCAAACGCGGCGTTCACGCCGTAGTCGGCACCCCTGGCAGAGTGCTGGATCACCTCAAACGTGGCACTTTAAAATTGGACAATCTCAAAGCATTAGTGCTGGACGAGGCGGACGAAATGTTGCGGATGGGCTTTATTGACGACGTTAAATGGGTGCTGGAAAAATTACCCGAACAACGCCAAATCGCGCTATTTTCTGCCACGATGCCTGATGCGATTCGCAAAGTGGCTCAGCAATTTTTAGATCAGCCCAAAATCGTTAAAATCAAAACCAAAACAGTCACTGTCTCCACCATTACCCAAAAATATTGGCTGGTCAGTGGTTTTCACAAACTGGATGCACTGACCCGAATTTTGGAAGTAGAGCCTTTTGATGCGTTGATTATTTTTGTGCGCACCAAAACCGCGACGGTGGATTTAGCAGAAAAATTATCTGCGCGCGGATTTGCTGCCGAAGCCATCAATGGCGACATTCAACAAAGCCAGCGTGAGCGCATTATTAACCATTTTAAAAATGCCAAAATTGACATTTTAATTGCCACCGATGTGGCTGCCCGAGGGCTGGATGTGGGGCGTATTTCGCACGTGATTAATTATGACATTCCGCACGACCCAGAATCTTACGTGCACCGAATCGGACGCACAGGGCGCGCGGGACGGACGGGCACCGCGATTTTGTTTGTTGCCCCGCGTGAGCGCAGAATGCTCAAAACCATTGAGCGGATTACTCGTCAGCCGATTGCGCCGATGCAATTGCCGAGCGCAAAACTCATCAACGCTGGACGAATTGACGCGTTCAAACAAAAAATCACTAACACCCTCAGCAACCAAGATTTGACGATATTTGAGCAACTCATCAACGATTATCAAGCCACTAGCGAAGTGGAATTGGTGCGAATTGCTGCCGCTCTAGCCTTGATTGCGCAAGGCAATGAGCCGTTATTATTGTCCGAAAAAGAACGCGTGCAGACCCCGATTGCGGGCGCACAACAAACCATTGCGCTGGAAGCCAATCCACTGAAAAAATTTCCAAAAATTCCAATGCGTCGTTTTAGGATTCAAGTGGGACACGCTCACAGCGTAAAACCCAGCAGCATTTTGGGCGCGATTGCGGGCGAGGCAGAAATAGACGGCTGCTATATCGGCTCAATTCAGATTTTTGACGACTTTTCGACCATTGATTTGCCCGACGAAATTCCCAAAGAAGTGTTTGAAATATTGCAAAAAATCAAAGTCTGCAATCAAACCCTCGGCATCACCGAACTCACTCAGCACAACAACAAAGCCGCGGCAAAAACCACAGCAAAACCCTATTCGCGCAGCCGAAAACCTTACAAAAAAAATAACAGAAGTCAGCCAAAATTTGGCGCAAAATCCAAGTTTTCTCGTCAAAAAAACAAACGCTGAAGACAAACGCTGAGAACAAACATTGAAAATACACGCACCCTAAAAAACTGAATAAATATTTTCTTTCCTATGATTTAATAACTGCGTTAAAATAGCGGGCGCTGGTAAAGAGTCACTATTTATGTTTGTTGATTGATGTATGTCGGTTTTCCTATATGTATACGTGCTTATTTTTACGGTAATTTTTCATTTACAGGAGACATAATGTCCACAACAACAGGTCGCGTTAAATGGTTTGACGCAAAAAAAGGATTTGGTTTTATTGAGCAAGAATCAGGTGATGATGTTTTTGTTCACTTTCGCGCTATTCAAGGCGACGGCTACAAATCACTTGAAGAAGGTCAGGAAGTAGAGTTTGAGTTAGAAGATGGCGCTAAAGGCCCACAAGCTGTCAATGTATTTCCAAAATAATTTTTGTAATTATTGATGACTAAAAGCCCAGTTTTTTGCTGGGCTTTTTAACGCCTAAACATTGCCAACGATGGCTGGTTATTCTTGATTATTGCACCACAAAAACCCTATGAAAACATTTTATTGGTATGACTACGAAACCTTTGGCATCAACCCAAAACGCGACAAAATCGCTCAATTCGCTGGCATTCGCACCGATGAGCAATTGAATATTGTCAATGAACAAATGTTTTATTGTCAGCCCACGCGCGACTGTTTGCCCACCCCAGAGGCGTGCGCAATTACCGACATCACGCCACAACTTTGCGCCGCAAAAGGACAGGTTGAGCATCAGTTTATCCGCAAAATTAACCGCGAATTTACCGTGCCAAATACGTGCGTGGCAGGCTACAACTCGATTCGTTTTGATGATGAATTTACCCGCCACACGCTCTACCGCAATTTTCTTGACCCCTACGCCTGGCATTGGCAAAACGGCAACACGCGCTGGGATATTTTGGATGTGGTGCGTTTGTGTTATGCGCTGAAAAAAGACCACAGTTTGGAATGGGTTTATGACGACGACAAGCCCATTTTTAAATTGGACAAACTTGCCCCCGCCAACGGCATTGAACATAGCGATGCGCACGATGCTTTGGCGGATGTGCGCGCCACCATTGCGATTGCCAAAATTATCAAAGACAAGCAGCCCAAATTATTTAACTATGCGTTTAGTCTGCGTGAGAAAAAAACCGTGGCGCGCAAAATCCAAAACACCCTGTTTGAGCCGATGCTGCACACCTCGGGAATGTATTCTGCTGCGCTTTCTTGCACGCGTTTGTGCACCGCACTCGCTTATCATCCCGAATACAACGACCGCGCGATTGTGTTTAATTTGGATCAAAACCCAGAATGCTTGCTGGATTTGGATATTGAGACGTTAAAAACGCGATTATTCAGCAAACAATCCGACCTGCCAGAGGGGGTGGAGCGCTTGCAAATTAAGGAATTGGTGTTCAATAAAAGCCCAATGTTTGTGCCGAATATTCACAAACTTGAGCCCAATATCATCGCACAACTCAAACTGGATATGGCGCGCAATCAACGCCATTTGGATTTTATCAAACGCAACCAAATCGCCATTCAAAAAGTGGTGCGCAATCTTTATCAAACCACGACCGAGCGCCCCATCAGCGCAGACGTGGATCAGACTTTATACGCGGGTTTTATGGACAAAGCAGACAAAGCCATTTGCCATCAAATCCAAACGATGCCGACGGACAAATTAGCGCATTTTCAGCCGCAATTTAAGAACCCAAAACTCAACACTTTGCTGCTTCATTTTAAAGCCAGAAATTATCCGCAAACCTTGAGTGAAGCAGAGCAAGAACGCTGGTTTGAGATTGTGCAGGGCAGAGTGCAATCGGGCGAAAACGGCTATTTATCGCTTGAATCCTACGCGCAAAGTATTGCACAAATGCGCCACGAACACCCGCAAAAAATGGCTCTGTGGCAACAACTCAGCGACTACGGTGATTCGTTTTTGTAGTGTCAATTTAAAGAGAATTTGAGAAAAAATCCAATGCAAAGCCCAGCGCAAAACCTAACAAAAGCCCATTTTCCCGATCAAAATAATCGGCTAAATTACGCCTGAATTTCCGCACTCCGCAATGATTTCGCCAACGCATCCAGCGTGGTGTTGATGAGTTTATACGCATCCTGTGCGCCATACAATTGCGCCAATCCGACCGCCTCGTTAATCACCACTTTATACGGCACCTCAGGGCTAAATTGCAACTCATACGCGCCCAAATACAACACCGAATGCTCAACTGCGCCCAATTCTTTCAACGAGCGATTGTCCAACAATGGCGCAATTAACTCGTCTAATTGACGGGTATTTTTAGTAATGTTAATCAACAAATCAGAAAAAAAACGCTTGGAAATCTTGCCATTTTTTTGTTGCAAAAATTGCGCCTCAATTTGCATAATCGCCTCGCCAGAGACCTGCCATTGATACAAGGCTTGCACCACACGCTCGCGCGTTCGTTGTTTCGCGGTTTTGTAGGTTTTGGGATTTTTAGTCGGCATTAAATTAAACGCTGTCTAACAAATAGCGCATTTCAATCATCGCCAGCGCCGCTTCCACGCCTTTATTGCCTTTTGAACCACCTGCTCTGGCAAGGGTTTGCGCCATCGTTTGCGTGGTTAGCACGCCAAATGTCACAGGGATATTATGCTGCAAATTAACCCTCATCACCCCGCGCGCGCACTCATTACACACAAAATCAAAATGCGGCGTTTCGCCCTGAATCACCGCGCCCAGCGTAATAATCCCTGTGTATTTGCGCGTTTCTGTCAAGACTTCTGCCATCAGCGGCACTTCAAATGCGCCCGACACGTAAAATACAACGATTTTTTCCTCGTCCAATCCGTATTTTTCCAGCGTCTCCACCGCGCCTTTGAGCAATTTTTGTCCGATTTCTGGATAAAAATTAGCCACAATAATTGCCACAGGCAGGCTATCGTTCAAAAAATCCGCGTTTTGCGTTCTGTCAAATTGCACCGTTTTCATATTTTTTCCTCTTTGCGTACGTCAATATATTCCACCACTTCCAGCCCGAAGCCTTTTAAACCGTGCAACTTGCGCGGACTGCCCAAAATTTTCATTTTTGTCACGCCCAAATCCGACAAAATCTGCGCACCGACCCCGTAGGTTTTCAAATCATCGCCCACGCTCAGCGTGCTGTGGTCGATGTTTTCCAAAATCGTTTGATCGCTCTGTTTGCGCAACAACAAAAACACACCCGCCTCCGCTTTCGCCAAATATTTCAGTGCTGAGCGCACGCTAAAAACCGCGCCATTTTCTTGCAAAACGTCTTTAAATGTGTCTTCCATATGCACCCGCACATACGTTTGCGGGGCTTTGTCAATATCGCCTTTGACCAGCGCTAAATGAGTTTCTTGATGAATGCTGTCTAAAAATGAGACGATTTTAAACGTGCCGTATTGGGTGTTAAAGTTGCGCTCATTGATGCGCTCAATGGTTTTTTCATTTTCCACCCGATAACTGATTAAATCCTCAATCGTGCCCCATTTAATCTGATGTTTTTGTGCAAAAATTTCCAAATCATCGCGGCGCGCCATCGAGCCGTCTTCATTCAAAATCTCCACAATCACAGAGGCTGGTTCAAATCCTGCCAAACGCGCCAAATCGCAGCCCGCCTCAGTGTGTCCCGCGCGAATCAACACCCCGCCAGGTTGCGCCATCAGCGGAAAAATATGTCCAGGTTGCACAATGTCCTCGGGGCAGGCATTGTCAGCCACCGCATCGCGCACGGTTTTGGCTCTATCAGCCGCTGAAATCCCCGTGGTCACGCCAGTGGCCGCCTCAATTGAGAGGGTGAAATTAGTGCTGTGAATGTCGTTATTTTGGCTCACCATCAATGGCAAATTCAGTTGCTGACAACGCTCACGGGTCAGCGTCAAACAAATCAAACCGCGCCCGTGGGTTGCCATAAAATTAATGTCTTCTTTGCTGATGGTGGCAGCTGGCACAATCAAATCGCCCTCATTTTCACGATCCTCGTCGTCCATCAAAATAATCATTTTGCCCTGCGCATAATCGGCAAGAATTTCGCTTATTGTGGCTTTCATAAATCCTCGCTGTGCTCGCTGGTTGTGCTGGCTAATAATTGCTCAATGTGGCGGGCAATCATATCTACCTCAATATTGAGCAAATCACGAACGCGCGCTGCCCCTAACGTGGTGGCACTGAGTGTGTGTGGCACGACATTTACCGAAAATATATTTTGAGTGATTTCATTCACCGTCAAACTCACGCCATTTAAGCAAATTGCACCTTTTTTGGCAATGTATTTTGTCAGGTTTTCAGGGGCTTTAATTTGCAAACATTGAGAGCTGCCGACGGCGATAATGCGCACAATTTCCCCCACGCCATCCACGTGTCCGCTCACAAAATGCCCGTCAATGCCCTGATTAAATCGGAGTGATTTTTCAAGATTAACCGAGCCAGCAACTGGCAAATTTGCAAACATAGAACACGCCAGCGTTTCCCCCGACACGTCCGTTTTGAATGCATCACCGCTCAAACCAACCACCGTCAAACACACGCCATTGACCGCGATACTGTCACCAATTGTCACGTCAGCGGTCACAAAATCGGGCGCTTCAAACTCAAACGTAGCACCGCTTGCCAGTATTTTTTTGGTTTTAACCCTGCCAGTGGCTTGAATAATGCCAGTAAACATTATGACAACTCGGGACTGGTTTTGTCTGTGTGCAACAAAACATTGAAACTTGCGCCGAATAACACCAGCGCCCAACTACAATAAATCCACAGCATAAACAACAAAACCGCTGACAATGCGCCGTAAATCAATTCATAAACAGGAAAATAAGTGATGTAAATAAAGATGGCGGACTTCAGCACTTCCAACAAAATCGCCACCAAAAACCCAGCTTTGAGTGAATTTTTAAACGAAAACTTGCTATTAGGCACAAAATAATACAACAAACTCAGCCCCAACGCCGAGAGAATAATGGGCAAACCAGACATTAAAACGCCACCCATCGGCACAAACACAAACAATTTTGAGGCGCTGAGATACGAGCTAATAAACAACGACCCCGCCAGCAACATCGGCGCCAACACCAGCACCGACAAATAAATAAATAAATCAATGCCGAGATGGCGCGTTTTTTGATGCCCACAAATCGCGTTAATACGGCTGTCTATTTCGTAAAACAACAAAATCGTCGTGGGCAATAAAAACAACAAACTCACGCCTTTGAGATTTTGCGCGCTCATCACGAACTGATTCATATACGTAGTCACTAATTCGTAATTTTTTGGCAATAATTGTTGAAAAAAGAAATTTTCTAGCGTTTTTTGCAATTCACTAAAATACGGCGTGACCGAAAAAATGATGAAAATCAGCGCCAATATTGGCACAATCGCAAACAAAGTGGTGAATGACAAAACCGATGCCGAATCAAAACCGCGCCGCTTTAGCATCAATAAAAAGGATTGTTTTAATAAATCGCCCATAACTTATATTCGTTTGCTCAATAAATTAAATTCAAATCCGCGCGCAAATCAGTGTAAATCTAGGTCGCTTGACTGATCAAATAAGACTCATAATTGCCTGGATAATAATGCATACCGTCGTCTTTGAGCTCTATCACTTTGGTGGATAATGACGACACAAACTCGCGGTCGTGGCTGACAAAAATCAGCGTGCCGTCATAATTATCCAGCGCCAAATTCAGCGCCTCGATGGATTCCATATCCAAATGATTGGTCGGCTCGTCCATCACCAAAACATTGGGTTTTTGCAGCATCAATTTGCCAAACAACATCCGCCCTCTTTCGCCGCCCGAGAGTGATTTCACGCTTTTTTGAATGTCCTCTTTGCCAAACAACATTTTGCCCAGCACCGCGCGCATCGCCTGAATATCGTCCTGCTCGCTTTTAAATTGACTCATCCAATCCAGCACCGTCATCTCTTGCTCAAAATCCGCGCTATTATCTTGTCTGTAATAGCCAATATTCGCGTTTTCACTCCATTTAATCGTGCCGCTGTCTGCGCGGATTTCACCCACTAAAGTGCGCAATAATGTGGTTTTGCCAATGCCGTTTTGACCGATAATCGCCACCCGATCACCCACTTCAAACAAAAAATCAATCTTATTTAACACTTCAAGATTATCAAAACTTTTGCGCAATCCTGCCACTTCTAAAATATTTCGGTGGAGTTTGTGCGCCTGATTAAAAATAATATACGGACTGACACGCGATGAAGGTTTGATGTCGTCCAATTGGATTTTGTCCAATTGTTTTTGGCGCGAAGTGGCTTGTTTAGACTTGGAAGCATTGGCAGAAAAACGCGACACAAAATGTTTGAGCTCTTTCATTTTGGCTTCTTTTTTGGCATTATCCGTTTGCATTTTTTCCTGAATGGCGGTGGCAGCAATCATAAAATCGTCATAATTTCCTGGAAAAGTATTCAGCGCGCCATAATCCAAATCCGACATATGTGTGCAAACGCCGTTTAAAAAATGCCGATCATGCGAAATAATCACCATCGTCGCTTTGCGCTCATTCAACACGCCTTCAAGCCAGCGAATGGAATTGATGTCCAAATTATTCGTCGGCTCATCCAACAACAAAATTTCTGGATCAGAAAACAAAGCTTGCGCCAATAAAATACGCATTTTCCAACCTGGTGCAATTTCGCTCATCAGCCCGTAATGCTGACTTTCTGGAATGTCCAAACCCAGCAACAATTCACTGGCCGAGGACTCCGCACTATAGCCGTCCATTTCGGCAAATTGCATCTCCAAATCTGCCACTTTAATCCCGTCTTTATCGCTCATTTTGGGCAATCCATAAATGCGATCGCGCTCTTTTTTAATCGCCCATAATTCGGAATGCCCCATAATCACCGTGTCCACCACGCGGAAATTTTCATACGCAAACTGATCCTGTCGCAAAATCCCCAAACGCTCGCCCTGACTGAGACTCACCGAGCCATTAGTCGGCGTGAGTTCGCCCGTTAAAATTTTCATAAACGTGGATTTTCCGCACCCATTTGCACCAATTAAACCATATCGATTGCCCCCCTGAAACTTGACGGAAATATTTTCAAATAAAGGTTTTTCGCCAAATTGCATAGAAATATTTGCAGTAGAAATCATCGCGGTGACGGGTTGATAAAAAATGCGCAATTATAACGTAATAGCAGCCGCATTTTTTTCCAACGCCAAATCGCTGGGACGGTGCAAAATGGATTTATTCTGCGCCAAAAAATTCAACAAACCAGACTAAAATAGATTTTTTTCAACCGCTCAATATTCTCTACTATTCGCGCCGATTGTTTGATGAAAACTGGTCAATTACCCGATAAACATTTATTAACCGTGGCACTCACTCTGCTACTGTTTGGCTGGATTATTTCGTTTTCGGCATCGCTGGCGCATTTTGACAGCTATCAATATTTTTTCAAACACAGTTTATTTATCGTGCTGGGATTGAGTGCTGGATTTATTTTGTTAAAACAACCCATCGCGTTGTTAAAAAAATACTCGCCGATGCTATTTGTGATCACGCTAATTTTGCTCGCTGTGGTTTTTTTGCCCAGTCCAATCGGGCATACGGTAAATGGTTCAACCCGCTGGATCAATCTCGTGGTGTTCAAATTTCAGCCCTCCGAAATGATGAAACTGGCAATGATTTTATTTATGGCAGGATTTTTGATTCGACAAGAAGAAGACATCCGCAAACCGTGGATGGGATTTTTCAAAACCCTGATTATTATTAGTTCGGCGGGCATTTTATTATTGTTAGAAACCGATTTTGGCGCGACTCTGATTATTCTCATCACCGCACTTTCAATGTTGTTTGTGGCGGGTGCTTATCTCAAACAATTAGGCATTGTCAGCACGCTGCTGGCGGGGATTATCGGCGCTCTGATTTTTCTCAATCCCAATCGTTGGGAGCGTCTGATTTCCTTTTGGAATACCGATTTATGGCAAAATCACAGCGACAAAGTCTATCAAACAAAACAGGCTTTAATTGCGATTGCTCGGGGGGATTGGACGGGGACGGGACTGGGCGCGGGGATTCAAAAATACAGCAAATTGCCAGAGCCGCACACCGATATGATTTTCTCCATTATTGGCGAAGAGTTGGGCGTTATCGGGATGTTTTTTGTATTGTGCGCGTTTGGTTATATTATCGGCAAAGGATTTAATATTGCACAAGTCGCGCTCAAAGACGGGCGCAAATACAGTTCTTACGTTGCGTTTGGGATTGCGACTTGGTTTTCAATGCAAATCAGCGTCAATATTGCGATGAATCTCGCCCTCATTCCGCCCAAAGGATTTACGTTGCCGCTGGTGAGTTATGGCGGCAGCAGTCTGATTTTTGCGATTATTGCACTCGCGGTATTGTTGCGAATTGATATGGAAAATAACGCGGGCTACGACCGACAAAAACAATATGTTTAAACCAAAAAAACAACAGCAAAAAACCATTTTGAACAAAACCATTTTAAACAAGACCATTTTGATTATGGCAGGCGGCACGGGCGGGCATATTTTTCCTGCTTTAGCGGTGGCGCGTGCACTGCAAAATCATTCCATCAAAATCGAATGGCTGGGATCAACGCACGGGATGGAGTGCGATTTAGTGCCAAAACACGGCTTTAATTTGCACCGCGTCAATTCGGTTGGACTGCGCGGCAAAAAAGGACTGCATTTGCTCAAAGCGCCGTTTTTGCTGGGCTGGGCTTTTTTACAAACGCTGAAATTATTCATCCAACTCAAGCCCGATATTGTGCTGGGTATGGGCGGATTTGCCTCGGGCATCGGCGGTTTGGTGGCGCGCCTATTTTTTATTCCTTTGTTTATTCACGAGCAAAACACAGTGGCTGGCACCACCAATCGCATTTTGGCACGTATTGCCACGCGCATTTTTCAGGCATTTGATCACACTTTTGAACCCGCCCAAAATCTCATCACTGTGGGCAATCCCGTGTTATTTGAGCCGTTGCCAAAAATCACGTCAAAATCCAAATTTAGGCTTAAATTCAGGCTCAAATTCAGTCCAAAGCCCAAACTCAACGTGCTGATTATTGGTGGCAGTTTGGGCGCAAAACCCATTAACGACATAGTCTCACAACTCACGCTTGAGGTGAATTTGTGGCATCAAACGGGCGCGCAACATTTACACAGCGTGCGTGCAAATTATCTGCCAAAATCCGCCAAAATCACCGCTTTTATTGACGATATGGCAACCGCCTACGCTTGGGCAGATGTGGTGATTTGTCGCGCTGGGGCGATGACAGTGACTGAATTGATGCACTCGGGCAGTGCCAGTATTTTAATTCCACTGCCGCACGCCATTGACAATCATCAATTTTACAATGCGCAATTTTTAGAAAATAATGACGCGGGAATTTTGATTGAGCAAAAAGATTTTTCACTGCAAAAACTCAGCCAAACTTTGACTAATTTAACCACTGAAAACATTCAAACAATGCAACAAAATGCGCACGCATTGTCCCGCCCTGACAGCGTTAAAATCATTGCCGATGCGATTGAGCAATCGCTAAATTTAACTCAAAACTCGTCCAAACATTGACTGCAAAATACGTTCAAATTGGCTCAAATGCGTTTAAATATATTTAAATTTAATGTCCGACAATGCCTAAATTTTGAAATAAATCCTGATCGCTTTGCACGCTAGGATTGTCGGTGGTTAATAATTCATCGCCATAAAAAATAGAATTCGCCCCCGCAAAAAAACACAAAGCCTGCGTTGTGTCCGACATTTCAGTTCGCCCCGCTGAGAGTCTGACCACCGAGCGCGGCATCAAAATACGCGCCACCGCAATCGTGCGCACAAATTCAATCGCACTCGGCGGCTCAATATTTTCAAAGGGCGTGCCAGGAATCGGCACCAATAAATTAATCGGCACGCTATCGGGATGCGCCACCAAATTAGCCAAAGATTGTAACATTGAGGCGCGATCAGTTTCGCTCTCACCCAGCCCCAAAATCCCACCACTGCACACATTAATACCCGCCACGCGCACCGCCTCCAATGTGTCCAGCCGATCTTGAAACGTGCGCGTAGTAATGACGTTAGGATAATGCTCTTTTGAGGTGTCAATATTATGATTGTAATAATCCAGCCCCGCGGTTTTGAGACGCTGTGCCTGAGTGGCGTTGAGCATTCCCAGCGTCACGCACGACTCCAGCCCCAGTGCTTTGACTTGCCCAATCATTTCAATCACTTTGTCCAAACTTTTGTCGGTCGGATTGCGCCAAGCCGCACCCATACAAAAACGACTCGCCCCTTGCGCTTTGGCTTTTTTAGCCGCCGTAATCACTTGCTCAATCTCCAACAAACGCTCGCGCTTCAGCCCACTTTGATGTTTGCTGCTTTGCGAACAATACGAACAATCCTCGGGACAGGCGCCCGTTTTGATGCTCAGCAGCGAGCTGACTTGCACCTGATTTGGATTAAAATTTTGGCGATGAATGCTGTGCGCTTGAAATAATAAATCATTAAACGGCAGTGCAAATAATTGCTGAATTTCCTCAAGTTGCCAATCGTGTCTGAGCTCGGTCATAAAATATACGTCATCAAAAAAGTTGGTTTATTTTAATGAAAATACCGATGCGCTGAGCCTCTACTGAACATTCGGAATTTTAGGATTTTGAGATTTTGAGATTTTGAGATTTTGAGATTTTGAGATTTTGAGATTTTGAGATTTT
>CAZRUL010000009.1:0-8238 GCA_964603245.1 uncultured Piscirickettsiaceae bacterium | reverse complement strand
AGATTTTGAGATTTTGAGATTTTGAGATTTTGAGATTTTGAGATTTTGAGATTTTGAGATTTTACAAAATCAATGTTTTCATAAAAAAAACATTCGCGTTATTATTTTTGCCAAAACTCGCCCACAAAAAAAAGCCGCGCAAAGCACGGCTCTCAATCAACTAAAACAACGCTGATTTATACGCTGTAATACATATCAAACTCAACGGGATGAGGTGCAGCACGCATCGCCGTCACTTCTTCCATTTTCAGTTTAATAAAGGCATCAATCATCACATCAGTAAACACACCGCCCTGCGTTAAAAAGGCGCGATCATTATCCAACACATCGAGCGCTTGATCCAACGAACTGCACACTTTCGGAATCTTAGCTTTTTCAGCATCAGACAACTCATACAAATCTGCATCGCCTGGTTTGCCGGGATCAATTTTGTTTTTAATGCCGTCAAGACCTGCCATCAACATTGCCGCAAAAGCAAGGTATGGGTTCGCAGTTGGATCTGGAAAACGCACTTCAATCCGTCTGCCTTTTGGATTAGAAACAAATGGAATGCGAATCGCAGCAGAGCGATTTTTAGCCGAATAAGCCAACATTTCTGGCGCTTCAAAACCTGGCACCAAACGCTTGTATGAGTTGGTGGAGGCATTAGTAAAGGCATTCAGTGCTTGCGCGTGTTTGATAATACCGCCAATATAATACAACGCCATTTGGCTCAACTTGCCGTATTCGTCGCCATCAAATAAATTCACGCCATTTTTTGCAATGGATTGATGCACGTGCATTCCGTTGCCATTATCAATCGCAATCGGCTTCGGCATAAAAGTCGCAGTCTTGCCATATAAATCAGCCACATTATGCACGCAGTATTTGAGAATTTGAGTCTCGTCTGCTTTTTTAACCAGTGTGTTAAATAACGCGCCAATTTCGCATTGTCCCGCCGTGCCTACTTCGTGATGATGCACTTCGGTGGTCACGCCCATTTCTTCAATCGCCAAACACATTTGCGAGCGCAAATCGTGCAATGAATCCACAGGAGGCACAGGAAAATATCCGCCTTTGATGCGCGGGCGATGTCCTTTGTTGCCGCCTTCAAAATCTTTGCCAGATTGCCAATCCGCCTCTTCCGAATTAATCTCGTAAAACGCTTTGCCCAAACCAAATCCTGTGTCCCATCTCACGCTATCAAACACAAAAAATTCGGGCTCATTGCCAAAATAAGCCGTGTCGCCAATGCCTGTTTGTTGCAAATATTCTTCTGCTCTTTTGGCAATAGAACGCGGGTCTTTTTCATACCCCTTCATATCGTTGGATTCAATAATATCGCAGGTGATATTGAGCGTCGGCTCTTCGGTGAAAGGGTCCATTACCGCGGTGGTGGTGTCAGGCATCAAAATCATATCTGACTCGTTGATGGGTTTCCAGCCCGCAATTGAAGAGCCATCAAACATCTGTCCCTCCGCCAATTTTTCCGCATCAATAGTATGCGATGGCACACTCACGTGCTGCTCTTTTCCAAGTGTGTCGGTGAAACGAAAATCAATGAATTTTGCTTCATTGTCTTTAATCATCTTCATTACATCTTTTGCAGACATATTTTCTCCTTTTGTTATTTGTTATTTTGATGAACTTTATCCGCCGATAATGCGCTAAATTCTGTTACATTATGAGCAATCAAAAGCGTTTTTTATCTCATTTATTGATAAATGATGGCGCGAATTCTACCTTATTTCTGATCCGATTCACGAATAATCCAGCGAAATTTACGCGCCAAATATTCATTATTTTTACCCAATAAAGCAAACAAAATGATTGGCTCATTGCTTTTCCACTAATACAATAATTTCATCTTGCTCGGTGCGACTCTCAAGCACTCGGTGCCCGTGCACTGAACACCAAGCAGGAATATCGTGCAACACACCTGGGTCGGTGGCGCGGATTTTGACTCTGTGTCCCGAGGGGATTTTTTCTATTTGCTCGCCCAACCGAATCACTGGCATCGGACACAACAAACGCCTAACATCAAGCAGATGTGTCATCTTGATTGATCCACGCTTTGGGTTTTAAAAAATATTGCGTGAGTTGCGCCTCATCTTCTGCAGGAGTGTATTCATATTCCCAGCGCACTAATGGCGGCAAAGACATCAAAATAGATTCCACTCGTCCGCCTGTTTGAAGTCCAAACAACGTGCCGCGATCATACAATAAATTAAATTCTACATAACGCCCGCGACGATACAACTGAAACTGCTTTTGCGCCTCTCCAAATTCGGTGTCTTTGCGCTTTTCAACAATCGGTTTATACGCCTCAATATAACTATTGCCTACGCTTTTCATAAATTCAAAACACGCATAAAAACCCTCGGGTGGCTTGCCAGTGATGCAATCAACACATTTTTGAACAATCCGCGCCACGCCGTGTTTTGGATCAGGATCTTGCAAGAAATCCTCCAAAACATCCGCATTCAATTCGTCAAAAAACAGTCCTCCGATACCGCGCTGCTCGTCTCTGTGTTCTAAATAAAAATATTCGTCGCACCATTTTTTATATTTATCATAAATCTTATCTCCGAAAGGATCGCAGGCATTTTTTGCAGTTGTGTGCCAAAAAATAGCGTCTTCATCAAAGCCATAATACGGCGTTAAATCCAGCCCACCGCCAAACCACCAAACTGGATCTTCACCGGGTTTGTTCGCCACAAAAAAACGCACATTTGCGTGCGAAGTAGGCACATAAGGATTTTTAGGATGCACAACTAACGAAACCCCCATCGCGATAAAACTACGTCCTGCTAATTCGGGGCGACCCTGAGTCGCAGATTCGGGCAAACTGTCGCCCGTCACATACGAAAAATTCACGCCTGCGCGCTCAAATACAGCGCCATCCGCTAATACTCGGGTCAAACCGTGACCTGTTTTATTGTCTCTTTGCCATTTGTCTTTGGCAAAAATCCCCTCTCCATCAATATCTTCCAACTCTTTACAAATATTTTGTTGTAAAGCCAGTAAATATTTTTTAACTTGAGTAATCATCTGTGTTATGCCTTTTTTTAAAAAATTATTTTATTATCGCTAAAAACATAGCGCGTTGTGTGGTTTTTATTGAAAAAATGCCAATTTAAGGACGTTGATCAATTTCTTTTGCGTCTTCTTTGGAGGGCAATAAATCTTCTTTGCTCACGCCGAGCAACAAAATCATCGTGCTAGCCACATAAACAGAAGAATAAGTGCCGATCACCACGCCGATTAACAGGGCAGTAGCAAAACCGTGAATCGTCTCTCCGCCCAAGAAAAATAACGCCAACAACACCAGCAAAGTGGTCGCCGAAGTAATCACCGTTCTGATCAAAGTTTGATTGATGGAATCATTCACAATGTGCACCGAATCGGTTTTCCGCGTCACTAAAAAATTCTCGCGAATTCTGTCAAAGATCACAATCGTATCATTCAAAGAGTAGCCAATCACTGCCAAAATCGCTGCCAGCACGGTTAAATTAAACTCCATTTGCAGCAATGAAAACATCCCCAGCGTGATAATCACGTCGTGCATCAGCGCCACAATTGAGCCCAACGCAAACCGATATTCAAACCGCAACGCGACATAAATCAGCACCCCAATCAGTGCATACAACATCGCCAAACCGCCATCATTTGCCAGCTCTTCGCCGACTTTCGGACCGACAAATTCAATCCGATTAATCCTCACTCCGTCGCCCAGCAATGCAATGATTTTTGCGCTGAGTTTTGCCGAAGAAATGGCGCGCGGCTCCAGCCGAATCAACAAATCATTTTGCGTGCCAAAATACTGCACATTCGCATCTTTAAACCCAGAAGTGTGCAACATTGTTCGCACTTTATCCAAATCCGCACCCGCGGGATAATGCACTTCAACCAGCGTGCCGCCCGTAAAATCAATGCCAAATTTGAGCCCATTAGTCGCCAACGAATAAATGGATAAAATAATCAGCGCAACGGAAAAAACCACCGAATAAATCGGCTTGCCCACAAAATTAATAATGCGCGCGTTCGTCGTTTTATTCATATTGATAACCTCTTAAACCGTTTGCCGCCATAAATCAAACCGACAATCACGCGGGAAACCACAATCGCGGTAAACATTGAAGTCAGAATGCCAATTGACAGCGTAATCGCAAATCCTTTAATTGAGCCAGTGCCAAAACTAAACAGCACCAAAGCGGCGATTAAAGTGGTGATATTCGCATCAGCAATCGTGCGCAATGCTTTGTCGTAGCCTGCTGAAATCGCCTGTTGAATGTTGCTACCGACTTTTAATTCTTCTTTAATTCGCTCAAAAATCAGCACATTTGCATCCACCGCCATCCCAATCGTGAGCACAATCCCCGCAATTCCTGGCAATGTCAGCGTCGCCTGCAATAATGAAAGCACCGCGACAATAATCACCAGATTTAAAATCAGTGCGGTATTCGCCACCAAACCAAATATTTTATAGCGCGCCAACATAAATGCCAGCACCAGCACAAAGCCAATAATCACAGAAAACACGCCTTTTTTGATATTCTCCGCACCCAAACTCGGGCCAATGGTGCGCTCTTCCACAATTTCAATCGGCGCAGAAAGCGAGCCAGCACGCAATAAAAGTGCCAAATTACGCGCTTCACGAGCACTGCCAATGCCCGTCACCTGAAAACGAGAAGAAAAAGTGCCCTGAATCGTTGCCGCATTAATAATGTCTTTGACCACGCTGCGTTTTTTCACCAACTTGTCATTTTCAAGCACGGTTTCTACTTTATTTTCAATAAAAACCACTGCCATTCGATGATGCAAATATTTTTTAGTCGCATTCAACATTGACCGCCCGCCCGCATTATCCAGCGTAATATTGACCATCGGCGAGCTACTTTGCTGATCAATCCCGCTGGAAGCACCCGTCACGTTTTCACCCGTGGCAATCAAATCGGTTTTGAGCAATAACGGTGTGCCGTCTTTAAAATAATACAATTTTGAACCCAGCGGCACTCTGCCCGATTGAATCGCGGTTTGTGGATCGTTTTTTTCATCCACCATTCTAAATTCTAAGGTTGCCACCGTGCCTAAAATTTCCTTCGCCCGAGTGGTGTCTTGCACGCCCGGCAACTGCACCACAATACGATCTATCCCTTGTTGTTGAATCACTGGCTCCGCCACACCCAGCTCGTTAATCCGATTTCTCAACGTGGCAATATTTTGTTTTAAAGCATTTTTCTTAGCGGTTGTTTGTGCCGATTCACTAATTTTAAGCCGAATCCACAACGCCTCTGGGTCGTCCGATTCAAGCACGGTCAAATCAATTAAATCAGATTGAATGAGCGCAATGGCCTGATTTTTCAACGGCAGGCGTTTGAAATTAACCACAATCACATCGCCCTCTTTTTTGAGGCTTTTATACAGCCGATCGGTGCGTAATAAAGCGCGTAATTCTTGATAATATTTATCAACCGCCAGCAACAAAACCGCGTCCATATCCACTTCCAGCAAAAAATGCACCCCGCCTCTGAGATCCAATCCCAGCGACATCGGACGGGCGCCCAAATCCATCAGCCACTGCGGCGTAGCGGGCGCTAAATACAGCGCGACCACATAATTACGCCCAAACTTTTTCTTCAGCAAATCTTGCGTGGAGAGTTGCGCCAAAGTATTGCCAACACGCACCAGCGCGCCGTTTTTCGTGCGCTCTACCGATCGATACGAAACTTGCCCTTTGAGTGCGGCTTTGATTTTATTCAAATCAATCGGATGAGTCGCGCCACTGTTATTCGTATGCGCTATTTGCACTGCCAAATCTGAGCCAAAAATATTCGGCAAAGCGTAGAGCATTGACAGCAGCAACATCAAAACGATGAGCCATTTTTTCCATTGAACGGTTTGATTCATAGTATTCAATTACTGTGTTTTAACGCTGCCCTTCGGCATTTTTTGGTTGATGCCCTGCTTTTGCACTTTAACCAGCACATCTTTGGCAATTTCAACCGTGGCAAATGACTCGTCAACCGCGGTAATTTTGCCCACTATCCCCCCGTTTGTGACTATTTCATCGCCTTTTTTTAATTCTGCCAATAATGCTTTGTGCTGTTTTGCGCGTTTTTGTTGGGGTCTGATGAGTAAAAAATACATCAGCACAAACATCAGCAACAAAAAAGGCAGCCCGCCGAGTGAGCTTGATCCCGCTAAATCCGCGCCTTCGGCATAAACAGGGGTAATGATTAAATCTAATACATTCATAGTGTTCTCCTAAATAAAAAAATTTATATAAAAATCAAACTTTTATATATTCCAAATCGTTCATATATCCGCGCAAAACCTCAGGCACTTTGATACTGCCATCGGACTGCTGATGGTTTTCCAACACCGCCGCCAACGTTCTGCCAACCGCCAAACCCGAGCCATTCACCGTGTGCAATAATTCAATCGTATTCGTTGCCTGATTTTTCCAACGCGCCTGCAAACGACGCGCCTGAAAATCTTCAAAACAAGAACACGACGAAATCTCACGATAGGCGTTTTGCCCCGGCAACCACACTTCCAAATCATACGTTTTAGCCGCAGCAAATCCCAAATCTCCCGCACACAAAACGACTTTGCGATAGGGTAAATTGAGTGCTTGCAAAATCCGTTCAGCGTCCAAAGTCAAACTTTCCAAAGTCGCGTAAGAATTCTGCGCTTTGACAATTTGTACCAATTCCACTTTTTCAAACTGATGTTGCCGAATCAAGCCCCGCGTATCGCGCCCGTACGCACCCGCCTCAGAGCGAAAACTCGGCGTATGCGCCACGTATTTAATCGGCAAATCGCGCTCATCAATGATCCGATCGCGCACAATATTCGTCAGCGACACTTCAGCGGTTGGAATCAAATACAATTCCGTTGCCTCGCCGTGGTCGCCGTGCAAATGGGTTTTAAACAAATCCGCCTCAAATTTAGGCAATTGCCCCGTGCCCAGCAACGATTTTGCATTCACCAAATACGGCACATACGCCTCGGTGTAGCCGCCTGATTCCACGTGTTGATCCAGCATAAATTGCGCCAAAGCACGATGCAAACGAGCCATCTGTCCCGTCATCAACGAAAATCTAGCGCCTGATATTTTAGCTGCAGTTTCAAAATCCAGCCCGTGCGCCAGCCCTAAATCCACGTGATCTAAAATCGGAAAATCGTATTCTGCAGGCTTGCCCCAGCGCAAAATCTCCAAATTATCTTGCTCGGAATGCCCCATCGGCACGGAGGCGTGTGGCAGATTTGGCAGGCTCATCATCAGCGTATTAATTTTCAGTTGCACCGTGCGGAGTGCGGTTTTTGCCGCATCAAGTTGCGCCCCTAAATCCGCCACTTCTGCCAACAGCGCGGTAATATCTTGCCCGTTTGCCTTAGTTTTACCGATCAATTTAGATTGAGTATTGCGCAAATTTTGCAGATGCTCGGTGGTTATCTGGCATTTTTTCCGACGATTTTCTAACGCTGTAAATTGCACCGAATCAAAAGAAAAATTGCGCTTTTGTAATGCTTTGACAACACTCTCTAAATCGTTTTTAAGTTGTTTCTTACTTAACATACGGCAATACTATATAATGTTTCTCTAATTTATTTTGATCAAAATGCTCAAATAATGAGCGACTTTTCAACCAATTTCCGAGAGATTATACTATGTTCAACTCATTTTCAAGTAGCGATGCTTGCAAACTATTAGCCGATGGTGCTCAGCTTGTTGATGTGCGCTCATCTGCCGAATTTTCTCGTGGCGCGCTACCGAATGCCATCAACCTGCCACTTCAATCCATTATGGCAGCCGACAACTTTATCAATCGCGAAACGCCAATTGTGTTGTATTGCGTGACTGGCGCGCGCTCCTCTACGGCAAAAAATTATTTGCTTAAAATGGGTTTTAAAGAAGTGCACGATTTGGGCTCGTTTAAAAATTATCATTGCACAGACGCGCAATAAAACCTCGCTAACTCAGGCGTAGAATCAGATGAGAGTTAAAAGCAAATGGCACAAAACTCAAACAAAAACGCTGAATGATATCGCTGGCGCGTTGGCATTTAACACGTGGCGCATTTGCAAAAATCAACTTGAAGATCTGGTGAATGAGGATTTTGAGATTAGAAAGTCTCAAGTTTTTGATGTCATTGCCGAGTATTTGTGTTTTGAGATTCAATGCGTGGATCGTCTGGTTTATGACAAATTAGACGCTGAACAACGGCGATTATTGGTGATTGAACTGGTCAA
>CAZRUL010000008.1:11155-28015 GCA_964603245.1 uncultured Piscirickettsiaceae bacterium | reverse complement strand
ATCGGGATATTTTGTGCCCTTGCCCATCCCACAATTGTCTCGGTTTGCGCAATCTCAGGGCTGATAAAAACCTCGTCCACGCCTGCCAGCAAATCCTGCGACCATTGTCCTAATTGAGGCTCAACCTCAAGCCCGATTTGCCAAATTGAATTTTGATGATACGCGTCCAGCAACGCACGCGCTCGGCTGTCGGCAATTTTATAAGCGATTGATTGTGAGGACAAAAATCGCGCAATGGATAAACCCGTAATGCCTAAGCCTAAAATTAGTTTCATTAAAACCTTGTATTTTCCATCAGAAGTGATTATTATTTTACACCTTTACAATTTTGGAAAATTTTATGCGCACAAATACAAACAACATCATTATTCAGGGCGATATTGGACTCAATCGGGTTTTAGTCAGCACCTATCAATTACTCTCAGCCACTCTGATTTTTAGTGGCTTTATGGCGTATTTATCGATGGCGCTCAACTTACCGCATTTTGGCTTGCTGATTACGCTGGGCGGGTATTTTGGATTGCTGTTTTTGGTCCATAAACTGCGTAATTCGGCAGGCGGGATTTTGGCAGTTTTTGCGCTCACAGGATTTATGGGACTGACACTTGGCCCGATTTTGAGCGGTTATATCAGTCATTTTTCAAATGGCGCAGAACTGATTGCGATGGCAATGACTGGCACGGGCATTATTTTTCTATCGCTTTCTTTTTATGCCATTCGCTCGGGCAAAGATTTTAGTTTTCTCTCAGGATTTCTCACCGCGGGAATTATTGTGGCATTTTTGGCAGGGCTGGCGGCGTATTTTTTCGAGATGCCTGCGCTGTCGCTCACCGTTTCAGCGGCGTTTATTTTGTTGATGAGTGGGTTAATTTTGTATCAAACTTCCAGCATTATTCGTGGCGGAGAAACCAATTATATTATGGCGACGGTGACTTTATTCGTTTCTATTTTTAATTTATTTTTAAGCCTATTACAATTACTCGGTTTCTTTTCTGGCGAGGATTAGTGGTTGATCATCAGGGTTATCGAGAAAATATTGGCATCGTTTTAATCAACGACAAACAACAAATATTGCTCGCCAAACGCTATCGCCAAAACGATTGGCAATTGCCTCAGGGTGGGATTGACAAAAACGAAGCGCCATTAACCGCCCTGTTTCGTGAGCTTTATGAAGAAATCGGGCTGTCATCCGAGCACGTAAAAGTATTGGCAAAAACACCAAAATGGTTGTATTACAATTTGCCAAAAAAATACATTCGCTCCCAAGAAAAACCGTTGTGCATTGGTCAAAAACAAGTTTGGTTTTTATTAAAATTAACCGCCTCGATCGCGCACATCAAACTAGACCAACACACCGAGATTGAATTTGATCACTGGCGATGGGTGAATTATTGGTATCCAATTGAAGCCGTGATTGCGTTTAAAAAACACGTTTACGAAGATATGCTAAAGGCGCTCGCTCCCGTGGTTTTTAACAATCAGCACCGAGTGCCACCGCAATACCGACGTCCGCTAAAATGTTGCGCGGTGGTGTTGTCAAAATAACCAGCCAACATTAAACAATTCTCACTCAAACAAAAAAATATGCGAACACTGAATATTGGAATTTTAGGATTAGGCACAGTCGGTGGCGGCGTGGTGAATGTTTTGCGCAAAAACAAAAACGAAATTGAACGCCACAGTGGCGTAAATATCCGCGTCACGCGCGCTGCCGTGCGCACTCTTGAACAAACCAGAATCTGCCCCACCGACACGATTGAGCTCACTCAAGATCCGTTTTCTGTGGTCAATCACCCTGACATTGAAATCATTTTAGAATTGATGGGCGGCACAGGTTTGGCAAAAGAATTGGTGGAGTTGGCACTGCGCAACGGAAAATCAGTCATCACCGCAAACAAAGCACTGATTGCCACCCACGGCAACGAATTATTGGCACTCGCCAAACAACACAAAGTGCATTTGTTATTTGAGGCAGCGGTGGCGGGCGGGA
The DNA here is from genome assembly GCA_964603245.1 of uncultured Piscirickettsiaceae bacterium. Lineage (GTDB taxonomy): Bacteria > Pseudomonadota > Gammaproteobacteria > PS1 > Pseudothioglobaceae > CAZRUL01. The sequence goes on along the minus strand of CAZRUL010000008.1, from coordinate 26,025 downwards.
TTCCGATTATCAAAACTTTAGAGCAAAGCCTAAACGCCAATCAAATTGAGTTGGTCGCAGGCATTATCAACGGCACGGGCAATTTTATTTTGAGCGAAATGCGCGACAAACACCAAGATTTTGAAGTCGCATTAGCCAACGCACAAGCGCTGGGATACGCAGAGGCTGATCCCACTTTTGACGTGGAAGGGATTGACGCAGCACACAAATTAGCGATTATGAGTGCGATTGCATTTGGCTGTGAATTGCAATTTGATCAAGTTTCCACCCAAGGCATTCGCGCAATTCAAGGCGAGGACATCGCCTTTGCCGCCGAGCTCGGCTACGCCATCAAACATTTGGGCATTGCCAAAAAATCGGCTGATACTATTGAAATGCGCGTGCAACCCGCTTTGGTGCCAAAAACCCATTTATTGGCGAGCGTTGATGGCGTGATGAATGCAGTTTTGGTCAAAGGCAATGCGCTCGGCGAGACTTTGTATTACGGTGCGGGTGCGGGTGCGGAAGCCACTGCCTCGGCGGTGATTGCGGATTTGGTGGATATTCTCAAAGGCACGCTGGGCGATGATATTTTGGGCTGGCAATCCCTGCAAACATTCAAAAATCAAACCCGTGACAATGTTGAAAGTATTTTTTATCTGCGCTTGCTTGCCACCGACAAAGCGGGTGTGCTGGCTGACATTACCGCTATTTTGGCCAATCATTCAATCAGCGTAGAGGCGGTCATTCAAAAGCAAATTGATCAGCAAAACAATGCACATATTGCGATGATTACCAATAAAATTTCCACCAAAAATATGCAAACCGCGGTGGCAGAAATTCAAAATCATAATTTTATTCAAGAAGCGGTTAAAATTATTCACGTAGAAAAATTCGACTAAATGATAGGAAGTGCATTATGAGATACACAGGGTTAATTGATCATTATCGCGATCGTCTGCCGATCACTGACAGCACACGAATTATCAGCCTCGGCGAGGGCAAAACCCCGTTAATTCGGCTGGATAATATTGTCCGCACGCTCAATAAAGCGGTGGATATTTATGTCAAATACGAAGGTCTAAATCCCACAGGTTCGTTCAAAGATCGCGGCATGACAATGGCGGTGACTAAAGCAGTTGAGGCAGGATCAAAGGCGATTATTTGCGCCTCAACGGGCAACACCTCTGCCTCTGCGGCAGCGTATGCGGCGCGCGCTGGAATTCAAGCATTTGTGCTGATTCCAGAGGGCAAAATCGCACTCGGCAAACTGGCTCAAGCGATGATGCACGGCGCGGTGATTATTCAAATTAAGGGCAATTTTGATGACGGAATGCGACTGGTCAAAGAAGTGGCAGATCACGCCCCCGTTTCAATTGTCAATTCCATCAATCCGTATCGTTTACAGGGTCAAAAAACCGCCGCATTTGAGATTGTGGAAGAGCTCGGTTTTGCGCCCGACTATCATTGTTTGCCAGTCGGCAATGCGGGCAATATTTCTGCCCATTGGATGGGATACACCGAATCCAAACAATACGGCACGGTGAACAATACCCCCAAAATGGTGGGCTATCAGGCACTCAATTCCGCCCCTTTTGTCATCGGCTCAATGGTGGACAATCCCGAAACAATCGCCACTGCCATTCGGATTGGACATCCGCAAAACTGGAATTTGGCGTGGGAGGTGCAAAAAGAATCAGGCGGCTGGTTTGATGCCTGCCCCGATTCAGAGATTTTGAACGCACACAGATTACTCGCGCAAGCAGAGGGGATTTTTTGTGAGCCCGCCTCCGCCACCTCTCTCGCAGGTGCGATGCGCGATATTAAAAGCGGCAAGATTCCCGAGGGCTCAAAAATCGTTTGCACACTCACCGGTCACGGTTTGAAAGATCCCGACACGGCGATTGCACAATGCACCGATGCCCTCATCAACATCAATCCAGTGATGGACGAAGTCAAAGATGCGATTTTCAAACATCTGTAATTTTCCCGCGCAATGAACACTCCTTATTTAACGATTGATCGAACCATCGGCAACACCCCGCTGGTGCGTTTGCAACGATTAAATCCAAATCCATCCAATGTTATTTTGCTCAAACTAGAGGGCAATAATCCAGCAGGTTCAGTCAAAGATCGTGCCGCGCTGAATATGCTGATGCAAGCACAAAGTCGCGGTGAGATTTCCCCAGGAGACACGTTAATTGAGGCAACCAGTGGCAATACAGGCATTGCGCTGGCGATGGTCGCTGCCATCAAAGGCTACAAAATGATATTAATTATGCCCGACCATCTCTCACAAGAGCGACGCGATGCGATGACTGCTTACGGTGCTGAATTGATTTTAGTTGGGCAAAACGCGGAAATGGAAGGCGCGCGTGATTTGGCTAATCAAATGGTGGCACGTGGCAAAGGCAAACAACTGAATCAATTCTCAAATCTGGACAATGTTGGCGCACACACCCACGCAACCGCCATTGAAATATGGAATGATACGCACGGGAAAATCACCCATTTTGTCTCCGCTATGGGCACCACAGGCACAATTATGGGGGTCTCAACCACACTCAAAAAATACAATCCACAGATTCAAATTATCGGTGTTCAGCCAGAAGAAAACGCCAAAATCGCTGGCATTCGACGCTGGTCAAAAGCTTATTTGCCGAAAATTTTTACGCGCTCAAAAGTAGATACGATTATGGATGTGGCGCAACAAGCAGCCGAGCAAACCACGCGCAATCTCGCCACGCAAGAAGGGATTTTTGCAGGCGTATCCTCGGGAGGTGCGGTCGCGGTTGCGATTGAATTGTCCAAGAAAATTAACCACGCAACCATTGTCACCATCGCTTGTGACCGAGGAGATCGCTATCTTTCCACGGGTTTATTTAGAGCCGAATCCGACTCAAACACAGTTTAAATATTTTTTTAAGTGATGCTAAAAAAATACATTTTGCACCAAATGCCAGATCAGGCAAAAACCTACGCTGCGTTGCTGGTTGCGAGTGCATTATTGGTGGTGATTATTACATTTTTTTTACAAATGAGTGCGGAAGCGCAACTTTTGTATCACAAAATGACCGACAACAACCCCTACTTTAACTTTATTCTGACCCCTTTCGCCTACGTTCTTATCGTTTATTTAAGTCGATTTTGGTGCACCAACGTAAGTGGCAGTGGCATTCCGCAACTCATCGCTGCCACGGATTCGCACAATCCATTATTCCTCAAAACGCTACTTTCGTTTCGTGTCGGCGCAGAAAAAATATTGTTTATTACGCTGGCAATGCTCAGTGGTGCGCCGATTGGGATTGAGGGACCGAGTATTCACGTGGGGGGTTCGTTTTTTTATGGCATCAATCATTTTATTCAAATCAAGCGCAAAATTCTCATTCACGCACTGATTGCCATTGGCGGAAGTGCGGGCGTGATTATTGTGTTTAATGCGCCGATTGCCGCGTTTTTCTTTATTTACGAAGAAATAGGGCGTTCTTTAAAAAAACAAGCGCTGCTTTTGATTGCCATTATGTGCATCATTGTTTATTTACTTTCAACACTTTATCGTGGCAACGCGCCGTATTTAATCAATCTGCCTGATTTTAATTTTAATCTTTTGTTGATTTGGCAACTCATTCCGCTGGGCATTTTGGGGGGCATTTTAGGCGGCGCGCTGGCCAAAACAATTTTGTATCTCTCGCTTAAATTCAACATTCAAAATAAACTCAAAGCACTCTCAATCGCGTTGATATTGGGACTGGTTGTGGCGCTGTTTAATTTTATTTCGGACGGACAAGTCGCAGGATCTGGGCGGCACGAAGTGTGGTTATTGCTCAGTTCTAAAGATCTTGGAATGGATTTTATGGCGATGAAACTCGCCTCAACCATTACCTCGCTGATGTCGGGCATTCCAGGCGGATCGTTTATGCCCAGCCTCTCCGTTGGCGCGAGCATCGGCTCTGAATTGTCCGCACTCTACACCCAAATTGATGCCAAAATTATCATCGTAATGATGATGATTGCGTATTTAAGTGGCATTATGAGAACGCCGATGACCGCTGCTTTTATTGTGTTGGAAATGACCTCGGCGATGGATTTATTAGTGCCTGGGCTGATGGTGGCATTTATCGCAGATTTTGCCTCCAAACAAATATCCGCCACGCCATTGTATGAAGCCTTAGCGCAACGCTATTTACAAGACAATTTCCAATCCGAAGGCGCACTCACCAAGGCTTTACCACCACCAAAATAACCACTGCCACCAAAATCAGCACAGGAAATTCATTCAGCCAGCGATAAAATTTGTCGGTGCGAGTATTGCGATTGTCGCGAAATAATGCCACGATATGCCCGCAATAAAAATGATAAATCACCAAAACTCCCACCAAACCTAATTTAAGTTGAAACCACATTTGTGGCGCATAAACCGCCCAATATTCCACACTCAGCCAGCCACCCAATGCCACGGTAACAATTAAACTCGGCGTCATAATCCCGCGGTAGAGTTTGCGCTCCATCACTTTAAAACGCGCACGGCTCAGCGCATCACTACTCAATGCGTGATACACAAACAAACGCGGCAAATAAAACAAAGCCGCAAACCAGGTAATCACACTAATAATATGAAACGCTTTAACCCACAACATACCCGCCTCCCCTCAAAATACACCACTCAAAAACCGCACAAATTCAAGCCGCTCAAGCCTGCGTGTCTGCACGCACATACGCCCAAACCTGTTGGCCCGATTGAAGCTGCGCCCGCACGCGCCGATAAGCTGCCACTTCGTAATCATCGGAGCGCGCCAATTCCTCGGACGTGAGCGCAAATACCATTCCGCGAACCCGCTCGGCGCGATTAGGAATGGCAATCGGATGAAACGCACTGCCACTGAGCGCAACCACATCGCAATCGCAAATCTCTGTTTGAATCAATTCGTAGCCCAGCAAACAATCCGCAAAACCCGTTAATTTGCGCCCAAATGTGGCTAATTGCACCTCAATATTTTGTAGCGTTCCGTAAGAAAAAAGTAATTGTGTGGGATTATCTGACATCTATTTCTCGCTCAAAAAATGGGTTTAATGTGATTTTAAAATACGTTTAACAATTGATATGCGTTATTAAAATCGCGAATATTGACCGAATTTTTGCCTGCTAATTGCACCGTTTTGAGTGCCAAAAATCCCTCACCTGTTGCCACGTAAATACTGGATTTGGTGGGTTGTATCACGCTGCCTGGTTTTCTTTGATGATGCCCAGACTTCACTGCAGCCGCTAAAATGCGCAAAACTTTGTCTTCAAATTGTTGGGTTTTGGCGTGCGTTTGCGCAATCGGATACAGATTAAATGCCCGAATTTGACGCTCAATTTGAGTTGCCGACTGAGTCCAATCAATCCACGCCTCGGCTTTGGTGAGTTTTTTGGCGTAAGTGATGCCCTGCGTGTTTTGTGGCACGGGGGTTAAATTTGCCAAATTCGCCAACACTTTAACCATCAACTCAGCACCCAATTTCGCCAAATCATCGTGCAGCGACTGTGCGCTGTCAAAGAACGTAATTGTGCGCACGCGCTCGCGCAGCACTTCTCCCGTGTCCAGCCCATCATCCATTTGCATAATGCTCACGCCTGTGCGTTCGTCACCTGCCAAAAGGGCACGCTGAATCGGCGCTGCTCCGCGCCACCGTGGCAACAACGAGGCGTGAATATTCAAACAACCATAACGCGGCGTGCGCAAAATCACGCGCGGCAACAATTGCCCATACGCCACCACCACCATCACATCGGCATTGAGTTGGGCAAATTGCTCAATCACTGAGGCTTGCTTAAAATTCTCTGGCTGATAAATCGGCAAATTATTGCGCAACGCCTGGGTTTTAACAGGACACGCGCTGAGTTTTTTGCCACGTCCTTTGCGCCGATCAGGCTGACAATACACCGCCACGATTTGATGCTCGGGTTGTTGATTTAGCGCAATCAAAGTGGTGCGTGCAAACTCAGGCGTGCCCGCAAATATAATTCTCATTCGTTAATGCTCCTCAAAAAATATTCAAATAAAAACACCCAATAAAATCATTTGCGCGGACAATTTATGAAAATTTTGCGAGCATTTTTTTAGCCACTTCAATCGCGTATTCCACTTGTTTTGGCGCACTTGCCCCCAAATGATCTCGCGCATTGAGTGAGTCTTCCAACGACAACACCGCAAAAATATCCGCCTCAATATCGGGGTGAAAATCTTGCAATTGCGCCAAACTCAGCGCGCTCAAATCTTTTTGCTGGGCAATGGCAAAACTCACCGCACGACCCACCACCGCGTGCGCATCTCTAAAAGGCAGATTTTTTTTCACCAAATAATCCGCCAAATCAGTCGCCGTGGTGTAGCCTTTGAGCGTGCTTTGATACATATTATCGCGCTTCGGTGTGATGGCAGGCACCATTCCAGCAAACACTTTCAGGCAAGATTTGAGCGTATTCACGGTGTCAAATAACGGCTCTTTGTCTTCTTGATTGTCTTTATTGTAAGCCAAAGGTTGCGCCTTCATCAGCGTTAATAATGCGACCAAATGTCCATTCACCCGTCCAGTTTTGCCCCGCACTAATTCAGCCACATCGGGATTTTTCTTCTGTGGCATAATCGAAGAGCCCGTGCAAAAACTATCCGCCAATTCAATAAAATCAAATTGCGCACTGCACCACAAAATAATCTCCTCAGAAAAACGCGATAAATGCATCATCAAAATACTGCCCGCCGCACAAAATTCAATCGCAAAATCGCGATCACTCACCGCATCCAGCGAATTGCGACACAAATGCTCAAAACCCAGCAACTCACAAGTGCGGCTGGGATTAATCGGATAAGTCGTGCCCGCCAAAGCTGCCGCGCCCAACGGCAAATAATTAATACGCGTGCGACAATCCTGCAAACGTTGTGTGTCGCGCGTGAGCATCTCAAAATACGCCATCAAATGATGCCCAAAACTCACGGGCTGCGCGGCTTGTAAATGGGTAAATCCAGGCATAATAGTGTGCGTTTCCCGCGCTGCCAAATCCAGCAATGCGCGTTGCAATTCAATAATATGGTTGATAATTTCATCCACTTGCGCGCGCAAATACAAACGAATATCAGTGGCAATTTGATCATTGCGCGAGCGTCCCGTGTGCAGTTTTTTGCCCGCATCGCCACACAACTGAATCAATCGCGCCTCAATATTCATATGCACGTCTTCCAAATCCACCGACCAAATAAATTCGTCGCGCTCAATCTCGCCCAAAATTTGCGTCAGTCCGTTCAAGATTTGCGATTTTTCATCTGTGCTCAGCAAGCCCGCCTCGCATAACATCGTCGCGTGAGCGATTGAGCCCTGAATATCGTAGGGTGCTAAAACCTGATCAAAAAATACCGAGGCGCCAAAAATTTTCACAAATTCATCGGTGGGCTGATTGAAACGTCCGCCCCAAGACTGGTTCACTGTTGTCATAATTTTGTGCTCAATGGTGGTTGAAGTTTGGCGCGTGCCTGCTTGATTTTTTCATCCAAATCCGTCCAATAATTATCCAAATTCACCACGCCGATCATTTTGTTGAGCACCACGCCGCGACTGTTGAGCAGCAAAATGGTGGGATAAAAACGGGCGTTATAACGAAAAGCAAATTGGCCGTGATTGGTTGGTCTGGCATCAAATCCGCGCAAATCGCGCAACGTGTCGGCACGAATATGGCGAATAATAATTTTTTCTTGATATTCGCTCATCTGCGCCATCGGGCTGAGCACCTCGGATTTAACCTGCGCACAATACGAACAATCTTTGATGGAAACCATCACCAAAATTGGTTTTTGAGTGGCGTTTGAATGGCGTCCGTCAGCCACAAAATCTCTAGCAACAGGCAACGTCAACGGCTGAGTTGCGAGTGCGAAATTGGAAAATAATAAGAAGGATAAAAGATAAAATACAGGCATTTGCCACATTTTAGCCGAAAGTATGTCAAACACCTTAAAAATTGCAACCCGCAAAAGCCCGCTCGCACTCTGGCAAGCGCAACACGTCAAAGCACAACTGCGCAAATATCATCCAAATCTACAAGTTGAACTCGTCAAAATGACCACAAAAGGCGATCAAATTCTCAACACTCCGCTGGCAAAAATTGGCGGAAAAGGGCTGTTTATCAAAGAATTAGAAATCGGAATGCTGGCAGGAAATGCCGATATTGCGGTGCATTCTATGAAAGATATGCCATATAAAATCCCGCCAGAATTTGCTTTGGGGGCGATTTTAAAACGCGGAAATCCTTTTGATGCACTCGTTTCTAATCACTTTTCCAGTCTTGAAAATTTGCCGCCGAACGCCAAAGTGGGCACTTGCTCGATGCGCCGAATTGTGCAATTAAAAGCGTTGCGTCCCGATTTAAAAATCCTCAATTTACGTGGCAATATTAACACCCGATTGGACAAATTGGACGCGGGCGATTATGACGCGATTATTTTGGCGTGTGCGGGGCTGATACGTTTGGGTTTTGAGGACAGAATTCAACAACAATTTAGCCCAAATCAATGTCTGCCCGCGGTCGGACAGGGTGCGGTGGGGATTGAAATTCGCACGGGAGACACGCGGATTTTAGAATTAATTGCCCCGCTGATTGACGCAGACACCACCGCCTGCGTGCGCGCTGAGCGTGCGCTGAATGCTACTTTAGAGGGCAATTGTTCTGCGCCGATTGCAGGATTTGCCACCCTTGAAAATCAGCAACTCACGCTCACGGCTTTGGTGGGCAATGTGAAAAATGGGGTGATTTTAAAACATCAAATCCGCGGCGACAAAACGCAAGCAAACACACTCGGTGTTGCACTCGGAGAAAAATTATTGGCACTCGGGGCGCGCGGTATTTTGTCTGATTGATGCAAAATAAATACTGAAATTAACGCTCAAATAAATACTGAAAAAGCATTCGCAAACGCATTTGATAAAAAACCAAAATCCGCCAAAATCGGCAAGCGCCCGTCAATCCTCAAATAACGCCTCAATAAATTCTGTCGCCTGAAACGCGCGCAAATCATCAATCCCCTCGCCCACGCCGATATAGCGAATCGGCAATTTCAAACAATCGGCAATCGCAAACAACACCCCGCCTTTTGCCGTGCCGTCTAATTTTGTCACGCTCAAACTATCCACGCCGATGGCGCGATGAAACGCGATGGCCTGCACCAGCGCATTTTGCCCACTGCCGCCATCAATCACCAGCATCGTTTCGTGTGGCGCGTCGCTGTGGTTTTTTTTCAAAACGCGTTTAATTTTGGCTAATTCTTGCATCAAATTATCTTGCGTGTGCAAACGTCCCGCGGTATCGGCGATCAAAATATCTATGTTTTTTGCCAGCGCCGACTGATACGCGTCATAAATCACCGAAGCACTGTCTGCGCCCGAGGGTTGCGCCACCACGGGGATTTGATTGCGTTCGCCCCAGATTTTGAGCTGATCCACCGCGGCGGCGCGAAATGTATCCCCCGCTGCTAACATCACGGTTTTGCCTGCGTTTTGAAAGGATTTTGCCAATTTTCCAATCGTTGTGGTTTTGCCCGCGCCATTCACACCGATGACCAAAATCACCAACGTTTGTCCCGCAATCGGGGTAATTGCACTGTCTTCGGGGAGTAATTTTGCCAGCTCAGATTTGAGCAATTGAACCAAACTGTCTTGGTTTTTTAACACACTTCGGGAAGCGGTTTTGCGCAACGATTCTAACAATTTTTCGGTGGTTTGAATGCCAATGTCCGCGCCGATTAACAAAGCCTCCAGTGCCTCAAATAAATCCTCGTCAATGGTTTTTTTGCCGAGCAATAAACTGGAAATCGCCGAGCCTAATTTTTTGCGCGACCGACTCAAACGCACTTTGAGCGATGCGCTGTCTGCCTTTGACGGTGAATTTTTAGCGGATGATTTGGCGCCAATCTTGAAATTAAACAAAATTTATGTCAATCGTGAAAGCCAAAATTGTGCGCAAAAACATTGTGTTATTGTGATTTTTTTTATCTATCATAGCGCCTCAATTATATTGCCCACGATTTAAAATATGAAGTCTGCGATTTTACTAGTCTTTGCGCTATTCTATGCTGTATTTGCCACCGCAAATGAACCCTCTCAACGCCTAAAACAGGCAGGTATTACCCAAACTACGCTGGAAAATGGACTCAAAGTGATTGTCAAAACTGACACGCGCTCGCCTATTTTTGTCTCTCAATTGTGGTATCGGGTCGGGGCAAGTGATGAAAGTCGCCCGATTACAGGCATCTCGCATATGCTGGAACATATGATGTTTAAAGGCACTAAAACCTACGGCGCGGGTGAGTTTTCAAAAATCATTGATCGCAATGGCGGGACTAACAATGCCTTTACCAGCAACGACGTGACCACTTATCATCAAACAATGCACAACTCCAAATTAGAGTTGGCGATAAAACTGGAAGCGGACCGAATGCGTCACCTGAATTTATCCGAACAACATTTTGAAAAAGAGCGTCAAGTGGTGATTGAAGAGCGCCGAATGCGCATTGATGACAAGCCTAATTCGCAGGTGTATGAGCAATTGCGCCAAATTTCTTTTGACGAAAAAAGGGCTTATCACGCGCCTATTATTGGATTTGCCAAAGACATTGCGCACTTCAAATTAGCCGATTTACAGCGCTGGTATCAACAATATTATGCGCCAAATAATGCCACGTTAGTGGTGGTGGGCGATGTCAATCCACAACACGTCATCCAATTAGCCAAACAATATTTTGGGAATTATCAACGCAATCCACGGATTGGACGCTACCCGCCCAGAGATTCTATTGCCCGCACTGGACGCTCAAAAATCCTCAAACTCAAAGCCAAACTGCCGTTTTATGCGTTGTCATTTCACGCCCCCAGTTTGAAAACTGCAACAAATACGCACAACGTTTATAGTCTGGAAATGTTGGCGTATGTGTTGGACAATCAACTCACTAAATCCTTGGTGCTGCAGCGTCATATCGTTTCTAGCATCAGTCTTGGCTATCATTTATACAATAAATACGACACTCTATTTACACTCGCTTTTGTGTCAGCGCGCCAATCCAATAATCAGGCGGTATTAAAAGCCATCAAGCAACAAATCGCTGATTGGATTCAAAATCCAAAGTCTATTCAAGACCAACTCAAACGCACCAAAACGCAACTTGAGGCATCCTTTGTTTACGAACAAGATTTAATCAGCACTCAAGCAAACTCTCTCGGCACGCTTTCCAGTGCGGGTTTAGAGATCCAGCAAATGTTAGATTATGTGAAAAAAATGCAAGCAATCACCGTCGAAGACGTTGCCAACGCCGCCCAAAAATATTTAAACTTTGAACGTGCCAATTACGTGGAATTACAACCCCAAACCCTCCAATGAACCCAATCATCAAACTGAAAATCGCGCTGCTTATTTGTGGCACGTTAGCCCTCTCACTCGCCCACGCCAGACTTGACATTCAACATTGGCAAACCCCAGAAGGTGCGCGCGTGTTTTTTACCCAAACCAAAGGCTTGCCGATGCTTGACGTGCAGCTTAATTTTGACGCTGCTGCCTCCAGAGATGGCAATAAATTTGGCTTAGCAATTCTAACAAATAGTATGCTGGGCACTGCTACTGGAAAATATTCTGAGATCCAAATCGCGGATAAATTTGCCTCAGTGGGCGCGGGCTTTGCACAAGAATCGCTCAAAGATATGTCCATTTTATCGGTGCGCACACTCACCCGCCCAGCCGCTTTAAACACCTCGCTTAATTTATTGACGCAGATTATTGCCCGTCCAAAATTTGAGCAACAATATTTAAGACGACTCAAAAAACAAATCCTCAGAATCATTCAAGCGGGCGAACAATCCCCCGAATCCATTGCTGCCAAAGCCTTTAATCAAGCGATTTTTGCCGATCACCCCTACGCACATTCCAGAATTGGCACCCAAGCTTCACTGCCAAATATCACACTTGCCGACATTCAACAACATTATCAAACCTACTACGTTGCCAAAAATCTCACCATTGCTTTGGTCGGAAATGTGAGCGTTGCCAAAGCCAAACAAATCGCCCGACAACTCTCGCACGGACTCAACATCGGCACAAAACCCGCCCCGATTGAACCAGTGAAACCCCTCAAAAAAGCCAGCCATACGCACATTGAATTCCCCTCCAAACAAACCCATCTGCTCATCGGACAGGTCGGTGTCAATCGCTCACATCCCGATTATTACGCGCTTTATTTGGGCAATTATATTTTGGGAGCAAACGCCTTAACTTCAATTTTGGGCGAGCAAATTCGACAAAAACAAGGACTGTCTTATTCGGTGTTTAGCGCGCTGACACCGATGCGCAAAAGCGGGCTTTTTGCCATCACATTGCAAACCAAAAATGCGCAATTCACGACAGCCAAAAAAAGCGTGCTGGCGGTTTTGAAAAAATTCCTTGCCACGCCCATCAGCGCGCAACGTCTGCAAAACGGCAAAGACAGCATTATCGGCGGGTTTGCGCTGAAAACACAAAGCAATGCGAACATTCTGGCCTATCTGTCTGTCATCGGTTTCTACCGTTTGCCGCTGGATTATTTAAGTGCTTTTAACAGCAAAATTCGTGCCATCAGCGCAGCCGACATTCAGCAGGCTTTTGTGCGTTTGATTGATCAAAACAAGCTCGCGATTGTGGATGTCGGCGCACGCACTGAATAAATTTAGGTGCGGTTTGAGTTAAATTTATTCAATTTTAAAAAAAAGTTTGAATGGCTTTTTAACGGAATTTTTTTGATGTTTTGGGTTTTTTTTGATTTTAACGTTTTGATTTTTTGATTTTTTTGATGGATTTTTAGCCAGTTTTTTTTACTGTTCAATCCACGCCAAAATTTTCGCCATATCGGGACGCTCCAAAACCAACGCATCGCGCTCACTTTTAAGCCACGTGCTTTGACGTTTGCACAATCCGCGCGAAGCAATCACCGCCCGCTCAATCAACGTTTGCTCGTCAATCTCCCCGTCTAAATATTGCCACGCCTGCCGATACCCCACACAGCGCATCGCTGGCAAATCCGCGTGCAACTCAAATCGCTGGCGTAAATTCCGCACTTCTGCAACAAAACCGTGCGCCATCATTGCCAAAAATCGCGCCTCAATCCGCTGGTGCAACTCGGCACGCTCGGGCATCAAAATAATTTTTTTCAGTGGAAAATCAATCACCGATTTTTTACGCCCCTGCAATTCGCTCAACGTTTTTCCGCTGAGCTCAAACACTTCTAAAGCACGGGTGATGCGCTGAGTGTCGTTGGGATGAATACGCTGGGCGGCAATCGGATCCACTTCAGCCAACATTTGATGCAATGCCAGCGCGCCACGCGATTGCAATAATTGAGCAAATTTTGCGCGAGAATCAGCACTGGATTGGGGCAATTGTGACAAGCCGTGTTGCAGTGCATAAAAATAAAACGAAGTGCCGCCAACCAACACGGGCAACTGTTGCTGGGCAAAGGCTTGCAAAATTTGCGCCTTGGCATCGGTGATAAAATCAAACGCCGAATAACGTTGCTCTGGGGTGCAAATATCAATCAAATGATGGGGGTATTTTGCCAATAATTCTGGCGCAGGTTTGGCGGTGCCGATGTCCATTCCGCGGTAAATCAGCGCCGAATCCACGCTAATCAAACGCACGTTTAAATGCTGCGCCAACTCAGTGGCTAATTGGGTTTTACCCGAGGCGGTCGGTCCCATTAAAAAAATAACTTGTTGGCGAATGTGGGGCATTGGATTGAGAATTAGCGCGTGCGAATTTTGTTAAATTAGTAAGGATTTACCCAGATAACCCACATTATAATATTGCGATTAAAGTTGAGCGCGGAAAATATGTTTACCATTCAAAATCAAATTAGCGGCAAAACCTTTCAAATAAATGCAACCGATGCGCTGCTACAGGGTGCGATAAATCACGGGATTAATTTTCCCTACGGCTGCCGACAAGGTTTTTGTGGCAAATGTAAGGCAGTGATTTTAGCAGGTGAAGTGCGCTACGATGGCGACACGTTGCCCAAAGGCATTAGCCCCGAGGAACAAGCAGACGGAATGGCGTTATTGTGCCAATGCAAAGCAAAATCCGATGTTGTTTTAGCCGTCGCAGAATTGGACAGCGTCAGTGATATTGCGTGCAAAACCCTGCCCTGTAAAGTGGAAAAAATCACCCGCTTAAATCACGATGTCGCCCAAATTTTTCTGAAAATTCCTGGCGCTGAAACACTGCAATATTTGGCAGGACAATACATTGATTTGATTCACCCAGAGTTTGAGCCGCGCGCGTTTTCTATCGCCAATGCACCGTCCAATTCCTCGCTGATTGAGCTGCACGTGCGATTGGTGGATGACGGCAAATTTACCCATTTTGTGTTCAACGAACTCGCAGAAAAATCACTGCTCAAAATAGAAGGCCCAAAAGGCGATTTCTACCTCAGAGAAAATCAAACCAATCCGATTATTTTAGTGGCGGGAGGCACGGGTTTTGCGCCCGTCAAAGCGATTATTGAACACGCGATTGCCACCGAAATACCGCGCGAAATTCATTTATATTGGGGCGTGCGCGACACAATGGATTTTTATCTCAACTTGCCTGAAAAATGGAGCGCAGAACATCCAAACATTCACTTTACGCCAGTTTTGTCTGAGCCAAATGCGACTTGGAAAGGCGCGACAGGCTACGTTCATCAGCGCATTTTGCAAGATTTTTCGGATTTGGGGAATTGCGAAATCTACGCCTGCGGCCCGCCTGCGATGGTCAAAGCAGCCGCGCAAACTTTCGCTGAAAAAGGAATGAATCCCAAACAATTTTTCTCCGATGCGTTTGAATTTGCCTTCTCAAAAAAATAGCCAAAAAAATA
>CAZRUL010000008.1:0-11055 GCA_964603245.1 uncultured Piscirickettsiaceae bacterium | reverse complement strand
CAAAAAAATAGCCAAAAAAATAACGCCAACAAAACAATCAAAAATCATTCCAAAAAATAACCCACAAACATAATTCCTCACCAACATAATTCCAAAAAAATATGCCAACACCCACAATGCAACAACACCTCAAAACGCAATTAGAAACCGCGCTGAATCCGACTTATCTTGAAGTGATTAACGAATCCCACCAGCACTCGGGGCCCGCTAGCGACTCGCATTTTAAACTCATCGTGGTCAGTGCTGATTTCACCGATTTATCGCTGCTCAAACGCCATCGCTTTATCAATCAATTATTTGCCGCAGAACTCACTCAGATTCACGCTTTAGCGATGCACACTTACACACCTGAGGAATGGGCGCTGCGCGGCAGTGCGCCCGATTCTCCAAAATGCGCGAGCACGACAAAATCCTAAAACTCGCCAAACCAAACCCCTTAAATAGTGTGCCGAACAGTCGTGTGTCAAATAATATTGCGCCAAACTCAGCACTAAACGGGACTGTTTGGCAATACATTTGCGCACCCATTAAAACGCTCAGTCGTCGTTTAATCGGTCGCCGTCCCAAATTATTTGCGCTGGGATTTGTGGCACTACTCGGCATTTGGCAAAATACACCCGCCAACATTGACATTGAAAATATTGATCCCGCACTTTCGCGCCAGATTATTGAAATATTACAATGGGAAAAAAATAATCAAAAAACCGCTGGAAACACCAAAACTGCGCCAAAAATCAAACAAACTGACGCTCAAATTCCGCTCAAAAAAGAGCGCGTAAATCCACTTAAAACCTCTGCAAAAAAACCGCAAAAACAACCGCAAAAACAACCCAAAAAAAAGCCAATTCCCAAAGTCATTGAGCGCACAATTGAGAAAAATCTTTGGCATTATATTGCCAACAGATACCAGCTCAAAGGCTACAATCATCCGCAATTAGACGGGCATATTCGCTGGTTTGAGCAAAATACCGACTACCTCACACGCGTCAGCAAGCGCGCCACACCCTATCTTTATTTGATTACTCAAGCCGTAGAAAAAGCGGGGCTGCCGATCGAATTAGCACTCTTACCGATTGTCGAATCCGCGTATTATCCGTTTTCCTATTCGCACGGCACCGCCTCGGGTTTGTGGCAATTTATCCCCGCCACGGGCAAACTCTACGGCTTAAAACAAAATTGGTGGTATGACGGCAGGCGTGATGTTGCCGCCTCAACCAGAGCAGCGGTGAAATACCTAAAAAATCTCAATCAATTATTCAAAGGCGATTGGCTGCTCGCGATTGCTGCTTACAATTCTGGGCCGGGGCGGGTGCAAAAAGCGATCATTAAAAACCGCAAACAAGGCAAAAAAACCGATTTTTGGCATTTGGATTTGCCCGTTGAAACCCGTGGTTACGTGCCGCGATTATTGGCGGTTGCCCAACTCATCAAAAATCCAAAAGCCTATAACCAAACCATCACCGCGGTTCCAAACGCGCCACAAATCGGCTCGGTGACGCTCAAAACCCAACTAGATTTAAGTGTGATTGCGCAATGGTCAAGCCTAGATTTGGACAAAATATACGAACTCAATCCAGGGCTCAAACGCTGGGCAACGCCGCCGAATAGCCAGCACACGATTTTATTGCCGCTGCATACGATTGCCAAATTTAACCAAAATATGCAAAAGCACGCGGGCAATGGCGGGATGCGCTGGGTGCGTCATCGGGTGCAAAAAGGCGAGAGTTTGACGCAATTAGCCAAACAGTTTAAAACGCAGGCGAAGCAAATCGCGCAAGTCAATCATTTAAAAAACAACACCATCAAACACGGGGATTATTTGATCATTCCGATGGTTCAAAAAAGCAATAATCACAGCGCGAAACGGCAAAAAAATGGCAAAAAAAATGACATAAAATCAGGCTTTAAAATCACCCACAAAGTCGCCAGCGGTGAGAGTCTGTGGCGCATTGCTCGACAATATCACACCGACGTTAGCAGTATCGCGCGGTGGAATCAGCTCAGCTCAGAGGCACATTTGAAAATCGGGCAGGCGCTGATTATTTGGCAATCGTATTCTAAAAACAGCCAGCATCTCTCGCAACTCACCGACACGGGCGTAAATATCAATCGCAAAATCACTTATCGAGTGCGGCGGGGCGATAATTTATCCAAGATTGCGCATAAATTTCGGGTGCGGATGCGCGACGTGCGTCAATGGAATCGGTTAAAAATCAATCAACCTTTGCAACCTGGGCAAAAACTCAAACTCATTATTAACGTGATTAATTCCACGATGCAATAAAAACGCAAAAAAAAATGCAAACAAAATAATTCAAAAAGAAAAAAAGCAATCAAAAAATGACGGCTTCACTTTAAAAATTCCTGCCCTAATCACAAAAATTTATCGTTAAATATCCGTCCTTGTCTCCATTATTTTTAATCAAAAATTATGTCAAATCCAAATTTGCCAGTGAGCAAAATTATTATCGCAAGTTTTGCTTTTGTGCTCGCACATTGGCAGGATTTTCTCAAAATTTCTATTATTCCTGTGATTATCGCAACGCCATTTTTGATGCTGTTGCCTGAGTTAATGGTCTCGCTTGAGCAAATGATGGGGGCTGAAAAAATGCCTCTCGCGGTGCAATTACCCGACAATACAATGGGTTATTTGGTGCTATTTTTTTACGCCTATGTTTTGTTGTCAATCAACATTCATCGGCTGGTCATTCTCGGCAAACAAGTGAGCAAACATTATTTATTGCCAGAAATTAAACTCAAAAGAATCGGGCGTTTTATGGGCTTAACGCTGATAATTATGCTGATTACAACCCTGCCGATGCTGCTCACGGGGCTGGGGTTTGTGCAATTGCTGATGTATTTTTTAATCCTGCCGATGCTGCTCAATTTTCTCAATATCTCACTTGACAAACCCACGTCTTACGCTTGGAATATGCCTATTTTGGTGCGAATGAATTTGTTTTTTTTGCAGATTATTTTTCCGCTGATCGTCAGTTTGCTGATCAGCACGTTGTTCAAAATGTTGGGAATGGGTTTGATATTTGAGTGGGTCGTACAATTCATTATGTTTTATTGGAGTGCGATTTCACTCGCTTTGTGCTACCAAATTATTTACCAAAAACCCGCCAGCCAAAATTAATAATTCATCACAAATCCTTTTGGATAGCGCATATCAAACGTAATTTTGCGTTTTTTGCGCTGCAGTCTTTTGATTTTTTTGCGGAATTTATGCATAATTTTTTTGACGTGCAGCAGTCGCTCAATTTGCAATTGATAGCCCAAAATCAGCGCAATATTCGGCGCAATGTTGAGTTTGTCAATATTCGCATTGGTTCGGGTCAGTAGCGTAATACGCGCAGGTTTTAAGATTTTTTGATACTGCGCATAATCCGCCAATAATTTCACCACTACCTCTGGCGCATTGCTTGAGCGCACTTGTGGCGCGTCCGATTGCACGCTCAAATGCGGCGTAAATAACACACCCTGTGGCGAAATATAGCCCGAATTTTCAGCATCGTTGACACTACAAAGCGGATTATCTGGGGTTTGACAATGCACGTTTTGCCAGCGCAACGCAATCTTTTGCGCCACAATTTTTATCTCAATCGCATTCCAAAACGAACGCCTCACGCGCGCGCTTTTGACCCACGGCATTTGCTCCAATTCAAGTTTGATTTGATGCAAATCCAGCTGATATTTATTTTGAATCAACGGATCAATGCGCGCCAGCAACGCACTTTGTTCAATCGGCAAACCCGCATCAATCGTCCAATTAACGGTAATATCCAAAAACTCGGTGGGATCTGTTTTTGGAATGCTCCAAATCACAAACACCAGTATTGCCACAAACGGCACAATTTTCAGCGCGCTCAATAGTCGAGTGGAAAATGGCACTTTGCGCCGATTTTGACGCACAAATAATTGATTGAAAAAACTCGGCTGAGCGGGTTTTTGCGCAGAAAATTTTAACCCTGAGCGCCAATTTTTCTGGGCTTTAAAAAAAATAATTTTCTTGAAAAAAGAAGGTTTTTTGAGTGGATTTGACACAGGATTTTTGGCTAAATTCTTGACTAAATTTAAGGCAGTTTAAGTGCGTGCAATGCGTTCGACTAATTGCTGAAAACTCATCCCCGCCGCTTTTGCTGCCATCGGCACCAGCGAATGCTCGGTCATTCCCGGCACGGTGTTAATCTCCAATAAATAGGGGATTTGATCCGCGTCCAAAATAAAATCTATCCGCCCCCAGCCGCGCGCGCCCAGCACTTCAAAAGCACGCAGAGCAATGTTTTGCAATGCCAATTCAAGCGCAGCAGACAAACCACACGGCACCTGATATTGAGTGCGATCAGAATGGTATTTTGCCTCGTAATCATAAAAATGTTGCGCACAATCGATCCGCACCACAGGCAGAGGCTCGCCGTCCAAAATCGCCACCGTGTATTCAGCGCCCTCAATCCAACGCTCAATCAGCGCGATGTCGTCGTATTTCCACGCCAAAGCGAGGGCATCATTGAGTGCGTTCAAATCCTCCACTTTGCTGATGCCGATACTTGAGCCCTCGGAATCAGGTTTAACCGCCCACGGCAGGGGGAATTTCAAATTCAACTCGTTCAAATTAGACGCGTCCAAACTCAACATGCCCAAATCACGCCGCGCAATCGCCCACGGCGCAAGCGGTAGTTGGTGCTGATGCCAGATATTTTTAGTGCTGTGTTTGCTCATACAACGCTTTGAAGCACTCGCGCCAGTGCCAGTAAATGGAATATTGCGCGCGCTTAATTGTTGCTGAATAAACCCATCTTCGCCGCCGCGTCCGTGCACCGCAATAAAAACTTTATCAAACGACTGTTGCCACAAATCGCGCAAATTATCGCCCTGCCAATCAAAGGTCGCGCACGCAATATTTTGGCTTTTGAGTGCGGCAAAAATCGCGCCCCCACTTTGCAACGAAATCGCGCGCTCCGAAGAATTCCCACCCATCAATACAATCATCATACAATGCTCACTTCGGTTTCCAAACAAACGCCAAATTGCAGGCGCACAATGCGTTGAATATGGCGGATTAAATTTTCAATATCGGTGGCACTCGCCTCGTTTTGATTGATAATAAAATTCGCGTGTTTTGTGCTCACACACGCCCCGCCGATGCAAAATCCTTTGAGTTGTGCGCGCTCAATCAACTCAGCCGCGTATTCGCCCGCGGGATTTTTAAACACACTGCCACAACTCGCCTGTCCGATGGGCTGAGATAAATTGCGCCGTGCCAACAAATCCGCCCCAATCTCGGCGCTGTCGTCAATCACGACGTCCAATTTAAACACCGCGCCGACAAAATATTCATCCGCAAAATGCGCCACCACTTGCCGATAACCCACGCGAAAATCTAGCGGAGTGCGTTGATGGATTGCGCCATTTTTATCCATCGTTTGCACGGTTTTAATCAATGTCCAAATCTCACGCCCAAACGCCCCAGCATTCATCATCAACGCCCCGCCCACACTGCCAGGAATGGTGCTTAAAAATTCGGTGTCAGCGAGTTGATTGTGCCGACAAAACCGATGCAATTTTGCCAGCGTCACGCCCGCCTGCGCGGTGACCAAATTGCCCGAGACACACAACTGTTTGAGCTGTCCGAGTTGAATCACCACCCCCTCAAAACCTGCATCGCGCACCAGCAAATTGCTGCCGAGTCCCGTCATTAAAATCGGCAGCGTGTTGTGTTGCAAAAATGCGCAAAGCTCGCTGAGTGTGTCGGGCGCAAAGAAAAATTTTGCCACGCCACCCGCCCTAAACGAGCAATGTTTGCTCATCGGCTCGCTACGTTTGAGCATAATTTTGCAGCAATAACTCAGGCAATACGTCAATATCGCCAGCGCCGAGTATTAATAATACGTCTGATTTTTGAATCAAATCAGGCAACAAAGCCAAAGCCTCGCTGGCGTTTTTCACCACAAATGGCTGAGTTTGTTTGGCAGTGATTTTTTGGGCAATGTCTGAGGTTTTATTTAAAATTTCATTTGAAATGGCGCAAGATAATGCCGCAGAACTCACCCCCGCAATCGGCTGCTCGCTGGCAGGATAAATATCCAACAAAATCAACACTTCGGCTTTGGCTAAAATTTGGACAAATTCATTCAATAAATTTTGCGTTCGTGAATACCGATGTGGCTGAAAAATCACCACCAAACGCCTGTCGGGATAGGTATTTTTCAGACTCTCAAATATCGCCGCTATCTCGTTTGGATGATGCCCATAATCATCAAATAATGGCACGCGGTGCTGCTGAATGTGCAACACGCCGTGATAATCCAAACGGCGCGCAATACCGCCAAAATTCTCAAGTGCTTGCTGGATTAAATGAATGGTAACACCCAATTCGCACGCCACAGAAATCGCTGCCAACGCGTTTAAAATATTGTGTTTGCCGATTAAATTGAGACACACGGGAAAAGATTTTTGGTAGGTTTTGCTGACCACTTCAAATTGCATTTTGAGATTTTTCTGACGCACGTTAATCGCCCGCACATCCGCCTCAGCACCAAAACCATAAGTCACAATTGAGCGATGAATGTCTGCCAAAATTGAGCGCACGCCGCCATCATCACTGCACACAACACAGGTGCCATAAAAAGGCAGATTTGCACTAAATTCCACAAATGCTTTGCGCAACACCTGCTCATCGTTTTGATACGTGTCCATATGATCGCGATCAATATTGGTAATCACGCTCAAAGTCGGCTGCAAATGCAAAAATGACGCATCACTTTCGTCCGCCTCGGCAATCAAATACCGCCCCTTGCCCAACTTTGCGTTATGCCCCAGCGAGTTCAAAATCCCGCCAATAATATAAGTCGGATCCAATTCTGCCACGCTCAGCAAATGCGCAATTAAACTCGTGACGGTGGTTTTGCCGTGCGTGCCCGCGACCGCAATGCCAAATTTAAAACGCATTAAATCCGCCAACATTTCTGATCTGGGAATCATCGGAATGTGTTGCGCGCGTGCATAAATCAACTCTGGATTTTGCGCCTCAATGGCACTTGAAACCACCATCAATTGCACGTTTTTCAAATTGTCCGCGTGATGTTTGTGATAAATCACACAGCCCAAATGCGCCAGCCGAATCGTGCTTTGATTGGTGTCCAAATCTGAGCCAGAAATCTGATAACCCAAATTGTGCAACACCTCAGCAATCCCACTCATTCCCGCGCCACCGATGCCGACAAAATGAATATTTTGGGTTTTAGCGCGTGAAATAGACGCCGTATTTTTCACGATTGACTGAGTGTAATAATGCACAAAACCGCAATTCCTTCGCCGCGTCCCGCCGCAGTTAAACCTTCACCTGTGGTCGCTGTGATGCCAATATCGCTGATATTTGTGTGTGTCAAACGGGCAATGTTGGCTTTAATTTGTGCCATTTTTGGGGTAATTTTTGGCACCAAACATTCAACGGAAATGGCAATATGCTCAATTTTCCAATCACCCAAATCCTGCAACGCCAACGCCAAATATGCCCGACTGTCGCGCTCGCCATTCGCACAAAGTTGGTCGGCGGTTTTGCCTAAAATATTATTGCCAGTAACCGAGGAAATCGCATTCGTCAGCGCGTGCAAAATCACATCCGAATCGCTATTGCCCCTGAGTCCGTGCGGACAATCAAGCGAATAATCAAAGTGCACCGCGCCTAAAATCAGCGGTTTTTTGCCCGCCGTCTCAAACGCGTGCGAATCCTGCCCTAACCCTGTTTTGATTTTCATAAAAATAGCAAAAAATTGAGGCGCTAATTATAGCCTATCGCGCCCAAATTTTGACTGCGCGCACGGCGTGAATTTGCCCGCTATTTGTCACATTTCTGCCCGCCGTTTTGCATTTTTTTAATCGTCACGTTTTACAGCGCAAAACCCAACTGTCGCCACGCCTCATACGCCACAATTGAGACACAATTAGACAAATTTAAACTGCGCGAGTAAGGCTGCATCGGCAGCGTAATGCCCTCGTATTGCGCCAATATTTCACTCGGCAAACCGCGCGTTTCCGGCCCGAATAAAAAACTATCGTTCGCGCGATAAACCACGTTTGCATAATTTTGCGCCACTTTTGAGCTCACCGCAAACAACCGTTTTGGCTGGGCTTTGGTCAAATACTGAGCAAAATTTTGATATTCGCACACCGTTGCAAATTCGCGATAATCCAGCCCCGCACGCTTCAAACGTTTGTCGGTAATCTCAAATCCGTAGGGTTGAATCAAATGCAGGCGCGCGCCCATATTGGCACACAGGCGAATAATGCTGCCCGTGTTATTTGGAATTTCTGGCTCAAACAAAACTAAATTTAACCGATTCAAAACATCCCTCAAATATTGAAAAGCGCAAATCATCCCATAGATAAAGTAGTGTAGCAAGCAACCAAAAAAATATGATGGACATCAACAAACTCACCACTCAATTTCAGCAAGACCTCAGCACCGCGCAATCGTTAGCGATGAGCAAACATCACAGTGCGATTGAATCCCTGCACGTGCTGAGTGCAATGTTGCAGGCAAATGACAGCACAACGCGCCATTTATTAGTCAGTTTAAAAGTGGAAATTGAGCCACTCAAACAAGCGTTAAACCAAGCAATAGACGCATTAGCCACGATTAACAATCCCTCTGGCGACGTGAATATTTCGCAAAATTTATTACGCACGCTCACACAAACCGAGCAATTAGCCAATGCCAGAGGCGATACGTTTTTAGCCACCGAATTATTTTTATTGGCGGTGATTAAAAGTGAGGATGTCAGCGCCAAACTACTCAAAAAATCTGGTGCTAGCGTGCAAAATTTGACCCAAGCCATTGACACCCTACGAGGAGGAAATACCGTGAACGAGCAAAATACCGAAACCCAAAGAGATGCACTTAATAAATATACGTTGGATTTAACCCAGCGCGCCATTGATGGCAAACTTGACCCCGTGATTGGGCGCGATAGCGAGATTCGGCGCGCGATTCAAGTGCTCAGTCGGCGCACCAAAAATAACCCCGTGTTAATTGGCGAGCCAGGCGTGGGCAAAACCGCGATTGTGGAAGGCTTGGCGCAACGCATTATCAATAACGAAGTGCCCGATGGCATCAAAGGCAAACGTGTGTTGTCGCTGGATATGGCTGCTTTGGTCGCGGGCGCGAAATATCGCGGTGAATTTGAAGAACGTTTAAAAGCCGTTTTGAAAGAATTGGAAGCCGAGCAGGGACAAGTGATTTTATTTATTGACGAACTTCACACAATGGTGGGAGCAGGCAAAACCGAGGGTGCGATGGACGCTGGCAATATGCTCAAACCCGCACTCGCACGCGGCGATTTGCATTGTATGGGCGCGACCACACTGGACGAATATCGCCAATATATTGAAAAAGATTCTGCCTTAGAACGGCGCTTTCAAAAGGTTTTGGTAGATGAGCCAACGCTTGACGACACGATTGCCATTTTGCGCGGGCTGAAAGAAAAATACGAAGTCCATCACGGCGTGGCAATTACCGATCCAGCGATTATTGCCGCAGCCACTTATTCGCAACGCTACATCACCGATCGAAAATTGCCCGACAAAGCGATTGATTTGATTGATGAAGCAGCGGCGCAAATTCGAATGGAGATTGATTCTAAACCCGAATCTATGGACAAATTAGATCGGAAATTAGTGCAACTCAAAATTGAGCGAATGGCACTCAAAAAAGAAAAAGACAAAGCCTCCAAAGAAAGATTTCACGAGTTGGAAAAGCACATCACAAAACTGGAAAAAGAATACGCCGATTTGGAAGAAATTTGGAAAAAAGAAAAATTGCAAGTGCAGGGTGCGCAACAGTTAAAAGCAGAATTAGAGGCTGCAAAATTACAATTTGAAAACGCTCACCGCGACAACGATTTAGCCAAAATGAGCAAATTGCAATACGGCATCATTCCCGAATTAGAAACCAAAATCACCCAAGCAGAAAGCGTGGACAACCCAACTTTGACGCTGTTGCGCAACACGGTCGGAGAAAATGAAATCGCCAATGTAGTGGCGCGTTGGACGGGGATTCCAGTGGATAAAATGCTTGAAGGCGAAAAAGACAAATTGCTTCAAATGGAGTCCATTATCCACCGTCGACTCATCGGGCAGGACAGAGCTGTTAAAGTGGTGAGCGATGCGGTGCGGCGCGCCAGAGCTGGGCTGGCTGATCCAAATCGTCCCGACGGCTCGTTTTTATTTATGGGCCCGACTGGCGTGGGCAAAACCGAGCTGACCAAAGCTTTGGCGGATTTTTTGTTTGACACCGAACAGGCGATTGTGCGGATTGATATGAGCGAGTTTATGGAAAAACATTCTGTGGCGCGGATGATTGGTGCACCTCCAGGCTATGTCGGCTACGAACAAGGCGGGATGCTGACCGAGGCGGTGCGGCGCAAACCTTATTCTATTATTTTGCTGGATGAAATTGAAAAAGCGCATCCCGATGTGTTTAATGTGTTGTTGCAAGTTTTGGACGATGGACGGCTGACAGACGGACAGGGCAGAACCGTGGATTTTAAAAATACGGTGATTATTATGACCTCTAATCTGGGCTCGCATTTGATTCAAGAAAATCCCGACAAAGACATTCACGACGCGCTGATTCAATTAGTCAGCACGCATTTTCGACCCGAATTTGTCAATCGGATTGATGAAATTGTGGTGTTTGATAGCCTTAAAAAATCACAGATTGCTGGCATTGCGCGGATTCAAATTGAGATTTTGCAAACCCGATTAGCGGCACTGGATTTAAAACTCAGCCTCAGCGACGAAGCTTTATCGCTGATGATTGATCAGGGCTACGATCCAGCATTTGGCGCACGCCCGCTCAAACGCGTATTGCAACGATATTTGGAAAATCCACTGTCGCAAAAGATTTTGGCGGGGGATTTTAAGGCAGGCAGCACGATTACCGCTGAAGTGGAAAATGGCACGATTGTGTTTGCTTAACACTGTCCAAATTAACGCAGCACAAAACCGCCCACTTGTCTGCTCGGTGGCTATAATCAGGCGACAATGAACGCT
>CAZRUL010000007.1:0-28226 GCA_964603245.1 uncultured Piscirickettsiaceae bacterium | reverse complement strand
TGGCGGTTTTGCGCTGAGAATAAATGGCGATGATTGAAATAAAAATTATTAAAAAGCCAGCAATTGATGTGCTGGCTGTTGAATTGAGAAAAGTGTAAATGGGATTAATATCCATCAGTTCCTTCTAATAAAAACATAGTATTCTCCTATAAATTGAATTTGTAACGCACCAGTATTTTAATCTATTTTTGTATTTTGCTAGTGAATTTTTGGTTTAAAGATTAACAACAACTTAGGCAACAAAGTCAAATTAACCAACATCGCGCTAATCATTGCAATCACCGTAAATAGACCAAAATAAATGCTCGGAATAAAGTTTGACAAAGTCAAAATCAAAAACCCAATCGCAATCGTGATAGAGGTATAAAACATCGCCAAACCCACGCTTTTGTGCGCGGCATACATCGTGGCAACATAATCGCCATTGTGGCTTTTAAATTCGGCTTTAAAACGATGAATGTAGTGAATCGCGTCATCCACGCCGATACCGATGGCAATCGCGGCAATTGTAATGGTCATTAAATCCAGTGAAATTCCCGCCAATCCCATTCCGCCTAAAATAATTGCCGAGGGCACAGTGTTCGGAATCAGCGCAATTAACGACAAACTGATGGATTTAAAAATCCACAAAAACATCAAAAAAATCATCGCAAATACCATCGCAATCGTCTTAATTTGAGAATCAAACAAACTCTGCAACATATTATTGTAAAGCACCAGCATTCCCGTCATATGAAAACTGTCCGCTTTAAACCCCATATCTTGAGAAATATACGTTTGAATTTTTTGAATGAGTTTGTCGCGCTCCAAATTTTGGCTGGTTTCTTGAATCCGCACCACCATTCGCAATTGCCCCGTTTTTTCGGATAAATAAGGCGAGAGTATTTGCGATTTTGTGCGCTCAGAGATTTTATTTTTAATCACGTTGAGGAAAAATCCATTGACAGGCTCGTCATTATTTGCACGCGTGAGGAGTTGCATCAAAGTGTCAATCGATAAAACCTTGCCCGTTTCGTCCATTTTCTCAATGTGTTGATGGATTTTGTGAATGTCAAGTCGCAAATCATCATCAAACCAATAGTCTTCTGCCAAATCGTCAAAAATAATTTCCAGTGGAATCGTGCCACCTAATTTTTGATCAATGGTGCTGAGCCCTTGATTGATTTCGGTGTCTTTTTTGAAATAATCAATGAAGCGATTTTCCACCGTCAGCTGACTAATGCCCAGCCCAGCGACAATCATAATCACAATAATAATGGTGATGAGTTGATTGCCAAAATGCTCGGTTAATTTTGCCAATACCGTTGTGGCGTGCATCTTTTGGGCGCTCAGTTTGACTTGTGTTTTCGGCAATAAATTCATCAATATTGGAAAAAGCAAAAAAGACAGCGCCAAAGCAATCACCACGCCGATGGACATCATCCAGCCAAAATCAATCACGGGACGAATGCCACTGACCAAAAACGAGCCAAAAGCCGCAATCGTGGTGAGCGTGGTAAATAAACACGGTTTGAACATTTTATGCACCGATTGTCTGATCAAATCCGAGGTCTCAGCATCGGGCTGGTCGTGTGCCGCTTGGCGGTAATACACCACTAAATGGATAATAATTGACAGGGTGAGCACCAATAATAACGAAAAAAAGTTGGACGAAATCACCGTGACTTTCCAGCCCAATAGCGCAATAATTCCCGTGGTAATCGTGGCAACGATGATGCTCACAAACACTGGAATGACCACCCAGCGAACGCCTTTGAAAATGAGTGCTAGCGTCACTATCATCAGTCCGATAACCGCCAAACTAAAGACGATTAAATCATCGGCAATATAGGCGACGATGTCGGTGGTAATCATCGGCAATCCGCCTAAAAATAAGCGCGCCTTGTCGTTATATTTGTCCAAAGTGGTGCGAATTTCTTCAATTGTGTGGGCGACTTGTTTGCTGGCAATGCTGGCATTTTTTAAGACTTTTTTCTCAATTTTTTCAAGTCTGGCGAGCTCAACTACTGAGAGTTGGTTGTTGGCGCGTTTTTCACGCATTTCGTTGCGTTTTTCACGCATTTTGGCGAATGTTTTGCTGCTGCTGAGCGAGACCAAAATAGCGGTGGTTTTGCTGTCTTTGCTGACTAAATTATTGGCGTAAATTGGCGAGGTTCTAAACTCGTTATGGGCTAATTTTAAATCGGCATTGCCTTTTGCGATCGTGATCGTTTTGGTGCCTAATTCGGTGAGCGCAATCGGTGGAGAACTGAATAATGGCACGTCCAAAATCGTCGTTACTGATTTAACTTGATCAATATTTTGCAACGCGTTTTTGAGTTTTTTGAGGTGCTCAAGTTGATCGACGGCTAATAAATTATCTTCAACCTGATAACTAATTACTAAATAATCATCCGAGCCGTAATTTTTTTTAACAGCTTGATAATAAAGTAAATTTTTGTCATTTTCTAAGACCAGAGAATCTGATGAAGCGTCCAATTGAAACTTGGGGATTTGCATAATAAAAAATGCGGCAACCATCAAAAACGCCACTAAAACGAGCGCGGATCTTTTTAAAATAAAGTCTAAAAAAACGTTCATAATTTGGATTGGATCAAATAATCAGAATGTAAAAGTCGGCGTGTGTTCCAAGCCTTGCATGGTGTCAATATGCGTTTCAAACAGGGATTCGGTTTGCCATTCGTTTTCATTAATGCGGGTAATGAGTTTGGCGTGCATCGTGTTGCCTGTGCCCTCTATGACAAAAATTCTGCCACCCACATTGAGCAGATGAAAATAACGCCCAATGATTTTTGGCACCGCACAGCCGACAATCACCACATCAAAAAAGTCGGGAGAAGTCCAGCCTTTTGAGGCATCGCCAATTTCTAATTTGACGTTGTGAATGTTGAGTTTGTCTAGTTTTTTTTGCGCGCGATTGCTCAGCGTTTTGTCAATGTCAATACTGGTGATTGATTGGCATAATCGAGCAACGACAGCGGTTAAATAGCCACTGCCTGTGCCGATTTCCAGCACGGTTTCACGCGTTTGAATGTTGAGCATATCCAAGATTCTGCCCTCAATTTTAGGGCTAAACATTTTCACCCGCGCATTGAGTGGAATTTCAATGTCGGCAAAGGCAAGATTTTTGTATTTTTCGGGCACAAATAATTCTCTCGGGGTGTCTCTGAGCGCATTATTCGCCAAATAATTTAGCCCACCCCAGGGGCGAATTTGTTGGTCAATGGTGTTTTTTTTGGCTTGTGCAATATTCATAAATACTCAGCGTTTTTGTTTCGGTGGCAACAAATCAGTGATAGTGCCTGCTGCCATTTCAACCGCAAAAGCGGTGGTTTCGGACAAAGTCGGATGGGGGTGAATGGTGAGCGCAATGTCGTGCATATCGCAGCCCATTTCAATCGCGAGCGTTGCTTCAGCAATCAACTCACCTGCGTTTGTGCCACAAATTCCCATCCCTAAAATCCTGCCAGTTTTGGCATCAAATAGGGCTTTACTCACCCCCTCGGAGCGTCCAATGCTCAGGCTACGACCCGAAGCAGCCCAAGGAAATACGCCTTTTTTGTAATCAATGTTTGCCGATTTTAATTGTTTTTCGGTTTGTCCCGTCCAAGCCACTTCGGGATCGGTGTAAGCCACTGAGGGAATGCTCAGCGCATCAAAACCTGCTTTATGCCCACAAATCACCTCGGCGGCAATTTTTGCTTCATAAACTGCTTTGTGTGCCAGCATTGGTTGTCCGACAATATCGCCGATGGCGTAAATGTTGGCAACGTTAGTTTTCATTTGTGCATCAACCGTCACAAAACCGCGCTCATCAACTTTCACGCCTGCTTTGTCAGCGCCGATTAAACGACCATTTGCTTGACGACCCACACACACCAGCACTTTATCAAAGGTGTCAAATTCGGGGGCATTTTTGCCTTCAAAGCCCACTTTAATACCCGCCTCCAAAGCTTGCATACTGGTAACTTTGGTGTTTAAAAAGAGGTTGGCGTATTGTTTTTTAATGCGTCTGAATAGCGGATTAACGATGTCTTTATCGGCGCTGGCAATCAGTTGATCTGAAAGTTCTACAATCGTGATTTCACTGCCGAGTGCGGCGTAAACGGTCGCCATTTCTAAGCCAATAATCCCACCACCGACCACCAACAAACGCTGCGGAATGTCGCTCAATTCTAGCGCATCGGTTGAATCCATCACGCGCGCATCGTCAAATGGAAAACTGGGGATTTTTACCACGCTTGAGCCCGCTGCGATAATGCATTGCTCAAACTCAATCACTTCATCGCTGCCTTCAATCGCAATTTGAGTGCTGGATTTAAATTTGCCACAGCCCGTTATCACGGTAATTTTGCGCGCTTTGGCCAGTGCTTGAATGCCGCGAGTGAGTTTTTGGATGATGCCGTTTTTATTGGCGCGAATGCCGTCAATGTCAATTTTAGGCGCGCCAAATGTGACACCCAAATTGGAAGCCTCTGCCGCTTCGTTGATGATTTGCGCGGTGTGAAGTAGGGCTTTTGAAGGAATACAGCCCACATTCAAACACACCCCGCCTAAATTTTTATGACGCTCAATCAGCACCACTTTTTTACCCAAATCTGCCGCGCGAAACGCCGCCGTGTAGCCACCAGGCCCTGCGCCAATCACCACTACTTGTGTGTTAATCACAATAAAATCTCCCGATATTAATCACAATAAAATCTCTTGAATGTCGCCCAAAATTCGGCTCAAATCACGCATAAATCGTGCGCCCTGTGCGCCATCAATCACCCGATGATCGTAAGACAATGCCAAGGGTAGGGTCAGCGTTGGGCTGAAATCTTTGCCATTCCAAACGGGTTTGATTTGCGCGCGTGACACGCCCAAAATCGCTACCTCGGGCGCATTGACGATGGGGGTAAATTGAGTGCCACCGATGCCGCCGAGGCTTGAAATGGTGAAGCAGCCGCCCTGCATATCGCGTGGCGTGAGTTTGCCGTTGCGCGCTTTGTGGGAGGTTTCGGTGAGTTCATTGGCGAGTTCAGTGAAAGATTTTTGTGCCACGTCGCGAATGACAGCCACCACCAAACCTTTTGGCGTGTCAATGGCGATGCCTAAATTGATGTATTTTTTAATAATGAGATGTTCGCCCGTTTGATCCAGCGAGGCGTTGAATTTTGGGTGCATTTTGAGCGTTTGTGCCACTGCCCGCATCACAAAAACCAAGGGGGTTAATTTGTTGCCTTTGGCTTTTTGCGATTGTCTGAACGCCTCCATTTGATCAATGTGGGCTTCGTCAAATTGTGTCACGTGCGGAATATTGAGCCAACAAGCGGTTAAATGTTTGGCAGATAATTTATTGATGCGCGTCAGTGGCTGGATTTCTACTGCGCCAAATTTCGCAAAATCAATCGTTGGCACGCTCGGCAAAACGCCTGTGTTGTTTGTGTTTTGCTGGCTCAGTGCGTGTTTGACGTGGTTTTTTAAATCCATTTCCAAAATTCTGCCTTTGAGTCCAGTGCCGATGATTTGTGCTAAATTCGCGCCCAATTCTCTGGCGAGTTTGCGAATGGAGGGCGAGGCGTGCGAATCTTGCTCGGTGTTGTTGTCGGTATCAATTGGCTCGGCATTGTCTGGCTCAATGGTTTGAGTGAGCTGGGTTTTGGCGACTGTCTCGAGAGCGGACGTTTTGGACGGCGCTTCGGTGTCAGATATTTCAGTGTCAGATATTTTGGCGGGCGTTTCAGTTTCGGCAGTGGAATTTTGCGCAACGCTGAGTTCAAGAATTAAATCGCCTAATTTGAGTTTGTCGCCCAAAGCCACCTTTAAACTGACCACTTTTCCTGCCACAGGTGAGGGGATTTCCATCGATGCTTTGTCGCTTTCTAGCGTGATAATACTGTCCTCTTTTGCAATGTCATCGCCTACATTTACCAATATTTCAATCACTTCTACTTCATCAAAATCCCCGATATCGGGTAATATTATGGGCTGAATGTCAGACATAGTGCGTTAGTTTTTTAACCTAAACTCGCCATTATCTCAAAAATTAGTTGATAAAATCGGGTAAATATCAGAATTCTTAAAATCTGTGATGCTTCGCCCTCGTTTTTTCAATTGAAGTTTGACGCTTAATTTTTTTAAAAAAGGACAAATTTATGGCAATTGCATTATCCATTCGGGGGCTGAAAAAAACTTACAAGAATCAATTAGACGCATTAAAAGGCATTGATTTGGAAGTGGAACAGGGCGATTTTTTTGCGCTACTCGGCAGCAACGGCGCGGGCAAAACCACCGCGATTGAGATTATTTGCGGACTGCTCCACAAAACTTCTGGCAATATTGAAGTGCTAGGATTTAATCAAGACACTCAGCCGAATGAAGTGAAGCGGTTGATTGGGCTGATGCCACAAGAATTTAACTTTAATCAATTTGAACCGATTGAAGAAATTTTAATCAATCAATCGGGTTATTATGGCATCGGGCGGGCGCAGTCCAAAATTCAGGCAAAAATTTTGCTCAAAAAAATGAGACTGTGGGACAAGCGTTTGGAGATGGCAAAAATGCTCTCAGGCGGGATGAAGCGCCGTTTGATGCTGGCGCGAGCACTCATTCATCAGCCCAAAGTGTTGATTTTGGATGAGCCAACCGCGGGGGTTGATGTGGAAATTCGGCGCTCGATGTGGCAGTTTTTGGACGAGCTCAATCAGCAGGGAATGACGATTATTTTAACCACTCATTATTTGGAAGAGGCCGAATCGTTGTGTCGCAATATCGCCATTTTGCGCGAGGGAGAAGTGATTAAACGCACCAGTATGCAACGTTTGCTGGCGCAAGTGCAGCAACAAGTGTTGATTTTGGAAAGTGTGTTGCCGTTGCCCGAAAAGATTAAATCTGAGCGGTTTAAATGTGAGCGATTGGAGTCGCATTTGTTGCGCGTGACGTTGGAGGCGGACACGAATATTACGCGGGTTTTGCACCATTTGGCGCAGCAAAATATTGAGATTAATCACGTTCGGAGTGCGCAAAATCGGCTCGAGACTTTATTTCTAAATTTAACCCAAAATTAATATGTGGATTGCTTATAAAACCATTGTTGTAAAAGAGATTTTGAGATTTTCGCGGATTTGGATGCAAACGATTTTTCCGCCGATTATCACCACAACGCTGTATTTATTGATTTTTGGCGAGTTGATGGGAGAGCGTATCGGGATGATGCAGGGCGTGGATTATTTGCATTATATTGTGCCGGGCGTGATTTTGATGACGGTGATTACGAATGCTTATGCGAATACGGTTTCTTCGTTTTTTTTGGCAAAATTTAATCACAGCGTTGAGGAATTACTGGTGTCGCCGACGCCGTATTGGGTGATTTTATTGGGTTATATTTCTGGCGGAGTGGTGCGCGGTTGTGTAGTTGGCGCGAGTGTTTTTGGGGTGGTTGAGTTGTTTGTCGGCGTGGAAATTGACAATCTCGGCGTGGTGTTGCTGGTGTTCTTTTTAACCGCGGTGTTGTTTTCTTTGGCGGGTTTTATCAATGCGGTTTTTGCCAAATCGTTTGATGATATTTCCATCGTGCCGACCTTTATTTTGATGCCGATGACTTATCTTGGCGGGATGTTTTACAGCATTGAAATTTTGCCGCAGTTTTGGCAGGATGTTTCTAAATTTAATCCCATTTATTATATGGTGGATAGTTTTCGGCTGGGTTTTTTAGGTGTGAGCAATTCGCCGTTTTGGTTGTCAATTGTGGTGTTGCTGGCGTTGATTGTGGTGTTGTCGCTGGTGTCGTTTTATTTGCTCAAAAAAGGCGTGAGCATTCGTGCTTAAAACGTTATTTAATGGTGTTTTCAGTGCGATTGAGCAGTCGCAAAATATTGCTTCGATGGTTCCAAAAAATCCAAACGCAAATTAAAATAATGACGTAAGTTGCGTTTAAATTGTGCGTGATAAAGTAAAAATACACGGGCGTGAGTGCGGTGGCAACGAGGGCGGAAAGGGATGAGATTTTGACCACTTTTGCCATAAAAACCCAAGTCAGCGCAAAACCCAGCCCCGCTAAAGGATTGACGACAAACAATCCGCCCAAAAAAGTGGCAATCCCTTTGCCGCCTTTAAAACCAAAAAATACGGGATAAACGTGTCCCAAAAAAGCCGCCATTGCCACCAGTGCGATGAATAATAAATCCAACCCCAAATAATACGCGAGCAGTGCTGGAATTGCCCCTTTGAGTCCGTCGCCCAGCAGCACAATCGCGGCGATTTTTTTGCCACCGATTCTGAGCACATTGGTCGCCCCTGGGTTGTTTGAGCCCTGTGTTCTGGGGTCGGGTAATTTGCAATATTGACACACGATAATCGCCGTTGAGATTGAGCCACTGAGATAGCCAAGGATTAATAAAACGAAGAATTCGGGTAACATAGCGATTTTTTTTTGCGAGTTTGAAGGGTTGAAGATTTGCTCAAAATTGTGGATTTGAGGCGATTTTTTGACAACCCGAGATGTTACTATGGATATTGTGTTTATTCAAGGTTTGAAGATTGACACCATTATTGGGATTTACGATTGGGAGCGCAAAATCCGCCAAAATGTTGAGTTGGATTTGCAAATGTCAGCCGATATTAAGGCGGCCAGTCAAACCGATTGCATTGAGCAGGCGCTGGATTATAAGACGATTACGAAGCGCATCACTCAATTTGTGCAGGCCAGCAATTTTCAGTTGGTTGAAACATTGGCGGAAAAAATCACCGAAATTATCCGCGACGAATTTGGCGTTAAATGGGTGAAATTAACCCTAAATAAAGGCGAAGTCGTCACTGGCGCGCGCGCCGTCGGCGTGGTGATTGAGCGCGGAGAGCGTCCAAAAAACACGCACTAGTTATTTTTTTTAATTTTTGCTAGTTTTTGTCCGTCTTTGATTTTTTTTAATTTTTGTTTGATTTGCTTAATTTTTTAGGTTTGTGCGCTGTTGAATAGGTTAAATATGGTCAATTTGCACCTCAATATCGGCTCAAATCAAAATCGCGTTGAGCATATTACGCGCGCATTGAGTGCGCTTTCTCGTGTGTTTTCAGACGTGCAAATTTCTTCTATTTTTGAGAGTCGGGCAGCGGGTTTTGCAGGCGATGATTTTTACAATCTCGGCGTTAATGCGCGCACGGATAAATCTGTGGAGGGCGTGATGCAACACCTTCGGAGCATTGAAAATACACAGGGCAGAGATCGCAATCAGCCTAAATTTTCCGCCAGAAACATTGATTTGGATTTGGTGATTTATGGGGATTTGGTGGCTAAAAAATACAATCTGCCCAGAAACGATATTCTTAAATATGCCTTTGTTTTGGCGCCGCTGGCTGAGC
This sequence comes from uncultured Piscirickettsiaceae bacterium, assembly GCA_964603245.1. GTDB lineage: Bacteria > Pseudomonadota > Gammaproteobacteria > PS1 > Pseudothioglobaceae > CAZRUL01. Next base: position 18,887 of record CAZRUL010000007.1, on the reverse strand, counting down.
TCAATCCGACCGTGTTGCATCCTATTTTGGGGCAAACTTACGCGATGTTGTGGGCGCATTTTCAATCTCAGCAAGATTACGATTTAACGCAGTATAATGCTGAGAAAATTCTGAAACTCAATGCTGAGAAAATTCTTAAACCCACGAGTAAATTATGAAAAAAATCACCACTTTAGCAGCCTTTTGGCTGATGTTAATCGCCTCTGTGGCAAGCGCCGAATTTGTGCAGGGAAAGCATTATGTGGCGCTGGACAAGCCTGTTAAAACCATCACGGGCGATAAAATAGAAGTCCGAGAATTATTTTGGTATTACTGTCCGCATTGTTTTAATTTGGAGCCGACGCTGAATTATTGGCTGCAAACATTGCCAAAAGATGCGGCGTTTGTGCGTCAGCCAGCGGTATTTTCTCAGCGCTGGGCAAAGGGGGCGATTTTTTATTATGTGTTGGACGAATTAAATTTGGTGGATAAATTGCACGCGCAATTATTTAAAGCCATTCACGTGCACAAAACACCGCTGACTGGTCAAGTGGATTTTGTCAATTGGCTGGCGAATTTTGGCGTGAATAAACAGCGCGCAAATGCCGCATTTCAATCTTTTTCAGTGCGCATTAAAGTGAATAAATCCAAAGTCAATACCGTCAAATATCACACTTCGGGCGTGCCAGTGATTATCGTCGATGGCAAATATTGGGTGGACGCCCAACATGCGGGCAGCGAGGCTCGGTTGTTTGAAGTGGTGGATTTTTTGATTCAAAAAGCCCGCAAATAATCGCAAATGCCCCAACTCAGCACCCAGCCCAACGCGCCCAGTGTGTTGGTTTTGGCGGGGTTGGATCCGTGTGGCGGGGCGGGGATTGTCGCTGACATTGAAACGCTGAATCAATTTGGCGTAGTTCCGTTGCCGATTATCACCACTTTAACAGTGCAAAACACCCAGTCTGTTGCGCGTTTGAGTGCAGTCAGTAGTGCGTTGATTGCCGAACAATTAGCACATTTGATGGCTGATATTGAGATTCGGGTGGTGAAAATTGGACTGTTGTCTGACGCGCAACAAATCCAAACCATTGCACAATTTTTGGCTGAGCATTCGCCTTTAAAAATCATTTTGGATCCGATTATCCGTGCCACTGCTGGCAGGCAATTATTGCACACTCAAGCACTGGACGCATTCCACAAAAACCTATTGCCTTTGATCACAATTCTCACGCCGAACGTTGCAGAATTACAAGCATTAGCCCCTGAAATGAGCGAACGACAAGCGCTGAAATCGCTGCCGTGCGAGTGGGTTTTGCTGACCACCACTGACGTATCTGAGGTGAATATTAAGCATCGTTTGTATCATCGTGGCGCACTTGTCAAATGTTTTGAATATGAAAAATTAGCAGGCAATTATCACGGCTCGGGTTGCACGCTTTCCAGTGCGATTAGTGGATTGGTGGCGCGTGGCGCGACTGTGGAGCAGGCTTGCTCCCGCGCATTGGATTATACGTATCAAGCATTATTAAACGCCAAACGTGTGGGTAAAATGCAATTCCATCCTAATCGACAAACCCCAAACTATGAGCTTTATTAAAAATTGGTTGCGCCCCGAGATTCAAAATATCCGCGCTTATTCTGTGGCGAATGCGCAAAATATGATTAAGTTGGATGCGATGGAATCCCCGTTTTTTTTGTCAAAAACATTGGCCGAGCAACATTTGGCACAGTTGGCAAAAGCACCGCTGAATCGCTACCCCGACCCGAGTGCGAAACAGTTGCAACAAACGGTGCGCGAGTTGATGCAAATCCCGCCCGAATTGGACATTTTGCTGGGCAATGGCTCCGATGAATTGATTCAAATCTTGGCGTTGGCGTGCGCGACGGGCGATACGATTTTGAGCATTTCCCCGAGTTTTGTAATGTATGACTTGATTGCAAAATTTACCCGATTAAATTATCACAGCGTGGATTTAGGCGCAGAATTTGAGATTGATTTGCCCGCGTTTCAAGCGGCAATTACCACCCACCGACCAAAATTAATTTTTATTGCGTATCCAAATAATCCCACTGGGAATGCGTTTGAGCGTCACAAAATCGAGCAAATTATCCAATCAACCGATGCGCTGGTGGTGCTGGACGAGGCGTATTATGCGTATGCGAGTGATAGTTTTTTGGGCGATATTGCCAAATATCCCAATCTGGTTTTGTTGCGCACGGTGTCTAAAATCGGCTTCGCGGGTCTGCGTTTGGGGCTGTTGATTGGCGCGCGCGAAACCGTCGTTGAGCTCAACAAACTCAGATTGCCCTACAATATTAATACGCTGACTCAAGTCAGTGCAAATTTTTTATTGCAAGCAAAACACGAAATCGCCAAAAATGCGCAAATGATTATCGCTGAGCGTGCCAAATTATCCGCAGCACTGGCTACCATTCGGGGCGTGCGGGTGTATCCTTCCGAGGCAAATTTTATTTTATTTAAAGCGCAAAATGCGAGCGAATTATTTGCCCATTTGTGCGAGTGCGGTGTGTTGATTAAAAACCTGTGCGACGCGCCAAAATTACACAATTGTTTGCGGGTGACCGTGGGCAGTGCGTCTGAAAATGCGACTTTTGTTAAAATCGTGGCACAATATTATGGTGAATAATCACGCCCTAAATCGCTATTGTGCGACGTATTTGAAGAGTGCGACATTTGCCGATTATGCGCCGAATGGGCTGCAAATTGAGGGCAAGCAAACGATTACAAAAATTGTCTCTGGAGTGAGTGCAAATTTGGCGTTGATTGAGCGGGCGATTGAAGCAAAAGCCGATGCGTTGTTGGTGCATCACGGATTTTTTTGGAAAAATGAGTCCAGCGAAATCACTGGCATTAAGCGCAACAGAATCGCGTTATTATTGCAACACAATATTAATTTATTTGCCTATCATTTGCCGTTGGATGCGCATTTAGAGGTGGGCAATAATGCACAATTGGGCAAATTATTGGGCATTCAAAATGCCACGCCGATTGGCAAAACCCTAGTTTGGCAGGGCGATATTGAGTTATCGTTGGCGCAATTGAGTGCAAAAGTGACAACGGTTTTACAACGTCCGCCGCTGGTATTTGGCGACCCGCAAAAACCCTTAAAAAAAATCGCGTGGTGCAGTGGTGCGGCGCAAAATAGCATTTCAGAGGCGTTGAGCATTTCAGCGGACGTGTATTTGAGTGGCGAAGTGTCGGAGCCGATTCCTGCCATTGCGAATGAAAATAACATCGCTTATATTTGCGCGGGACATCACGCCACGGAACGCTACGGCGTGCAAGCGTTGGGGCAACATTTGAGCGCGCAATTTGGGCTGGTGCATCAATTTATTGAGATTGAAAATTGCGTTTGAATTTAGGTTGGCAAATCGTGCGGTTTTTGCGTTTGAAAGTGGCGCGATTTTAGCGTTATTTCGCCAATATAACCCAGCGTATAATAAGCAGATTTTTTGATTTTAGACGCGAAAATTATGAGTAAGAAATATGATATTGCCGTAGTGGGTGCGACGGGTGCGGTGGGCGAGACGATTTTGTCAATTTTGGAGCAGCGCAAATTTCCACTGAATAATTTGTATCCGCTGGCGAGTGCAGATTCAGCGGGCAAAAAAGTGTTTTGTCAGGGCAAACGCTGGACGGTGCAAGATTTAAATACGTTTGATTTTTCTCAAGTGCAAATCGGCTTGTTTTCAGCAGGGGGCAATATTTCTGCAAAATACGCGCCGATTGCCGCTGCCGCTGGTTGTGTGGTGATTGACAATACTGCACATTTTCGCCGTGATTCGGACATTCCGCTGGTAGTGCCTGAGGTTAATCCGCACGCAATTTCACAATATTCCGCGCGCAATATTATTGCCAATCCAAATTGTTCCACGATTCAAATGTTGGTTGCCCTCAAACCAATTTATGATGCGGTGGGCATTACGCGCATTAATGTGGCAACGTATCAAGCGGTGTCGGGTTCGGGCAAAGAGGCGATTACCGAGCTGACTGCGCAAAGTGCCAAATTATTAAACGGACAAACGCCGACGGTGGCAGTGTATCCCAAGCAAATTGCGTTTAACGTGATTCCGCATATTGATGTTTTTCAGGAAAATGGCTACACCAAAGAAGAGATGAAAATGGTGTGGGAGACGCAAAAGATTTTTGAAGATGATGCGATTTTGGTCAATCCAACGGCGGTGCGCGTGCCAGTTTTATATGGGCATTCCGAGGCGATTAACATTGAAACCAAGCAAAAAATCAGCGCACACACTGCCAGAGCATTATTAGCAAAAGCACCGGGCGTGACAGTGTTGGACAAGCACGAAGACGGCGGTTATGCCACGCCATTTGTTGAAGCGACGAATTGCGATGACACATTTGTGAGCCGAATTCGCGAAGATATTAGCCACGAAAAAGGGCTGAATTTGTGGGTGGTGTCGGACAATATTCGCAAAGGTGCGGCGCTGAACAGTATTCAAATTGCTGAAATTTTGATTGAACAATATTTATAAACGATGATTACAATCACCAGAAAAACCAATGAGACCGATATTGAAGTTGGGCTCAATTTATACGGCACGGGGCGTGCGGACATTAACACAGGCGTGGCATTTTTGGATCATATGCTCGATCAAATCGCGCGTCACGGCTTGCTGGATTTGCGCATTCGTTGTGCGGGCGACACCCACATTGACGATCATCACAGCGTTGAAGACATTGGCATTACGCTGGGGCAGGCATTTGCGCAAGCGGTGGGCGACAAAAAAGGATTGACGCGCTACGGGCATTCGTACGTGCCGCTGGATGAGGCGTTGTCGCGCGTGGTTTTGGATTTGTCGGGCCGTCCCAGTTTGCATTTGAATGCCAAATTTACTCGTGCGATGATCGGCACGTTTGACGTGGATTTGATTGCTGAATTTTTTCAAGGATTTGTCAATCACGCGCTCATCACTTTGCACATTGACAATCTCAAAGGGGTGAATTCGCACCATCAGGCTGAGACAATTTTTAAGGCTTTTGGCAGGGCTTTGCGAATGGCAGTCGCAACCGACGCGCGTCAATCTGGCATCATTCCCTCCACTAAAGGCGTGTTGTAATTTTATGCAAAACATTGTGATTGTGGATTATGGGATGGGCAATGTGCGCAGCGTGCAAAAAGCGTTGGCACACGTAGCACCGAATGATAGCGTGGTGTTGAGCGATGATGCGAGTGTGATTAACAATGCGGATCGGGTGGTATTTCCAGGGCAGGGCGCGATGGGTGCTTGTATGAATGCGTTGGCGCAACATCATTTGCTGGAGACGATTAAATTAGCGGCACGCGAGAAACCTTTTTTAGGAATTTGTTTGGGATTGCAATTATTGTTTGATCAAAGTCAGGAAAATAACGGCACGACAGGGCTGGGGATTATTGCTGGTGAAGTGGTGCGATTTGGCAATAGTGAGCTGAAAATTCCGCATATGGGCTGGAATACCGTGGCTCAAACTGCCGCACATCCGCTTTGGCATAATATTGAAAATAACGCACGTTTTTACAGCGTGCATAGTTATTACGTGCGTCCGAGAGATGCCTCCGTGGTGGTGGGTTCAACGGATTATGGGATGGATTTTGCGTGTGCGATTGCTCAAAAACAGTTATTTGCGGTGCAATTTCATCCCGAAAAATCGCAGCACGATGGCTTGCAATTATTGAAAAATTTTGTGAATTGGTAGATTGTGTCAGGATTTACGCGGCGTTTGAGCGGTGTTTTGGATTGGCTCAAACAAAGCGTGCGGTGATTTTTTTGATTTTAGCGCATTAAATATTTTTCTCTTCATATTCACACAAATCCAGCAAAATACATTCATTGCACAAAGGCGCGCGCGCTTTACAAATATAGCGACCGTGGAGAATCATCAAATGGTGCGCGGGTATGCGATAGTTTTCGGGGATAAATTTGATCAATTTTTTCTCAACTTCAAGCACGGTTTTTCCAGAGGCGATGGCGGTGCGATTAGCGACCCGATAAATATGCGTATCCACCGCAATTGTGGGCTGTCCGAAGGCGGTATTGAGCACCACATTGGCAGTTTTGCGTCCAACGCCCGGCAGAGTTTCTAATTCTTTGCGCGTGTCGGGCAATTTCGAGTTGTGTTTTTCCACCAAAATTTTGCACGCTTGAATGATGTGTTTGGATTTGGAATTAAACAAGCCAATCGTTTTGATGATGTCGCGTAATTTTTCCTCGCCGAGCTCTAAAACCTTCTCAGGCGTATTGGCAATGGGAAAGAGTTTGTGGGTGACTTTATTGACGCTTTTATCCGTTGCCTGAGCCGACAAAGTAACCGCGACCAGCAATTCAAAAGAAGTATTGTAATCAAGCTCTGTGGTTGGATTTGGGGTTTTTTCTAACAGTCTTCTAAAAATTTCTGTGCGTGTTTCAGCATTCATAATGAACCAATCAAAAAGATAATTTGCGAAAGATTATACCTTAAAAAAGGATTTTTATAGCATAGGGAAATTGCGTTATTTTTGGGTTGTGCTGCGATCCATCAAAAGTTTTAAACAGAATTTTGAGTCAAGCAAATCATTCAAGTTTTAAACCGAGTAAATGATAGATTTAAACGAAATATCAAAACCAGTGAAAATCTCAAAGTGGCGTTTGAGCGATGGGTTTAAATAGTGGGTTTGAGTGGTGAATTTGAGGATGTGAAAACGTAGGGTTTGACAAAAAACCGAACAAACCCCAATATTTAAAAATGGTGGCCAAACCTGGAATTGAACCAGGGACACAGGGATTTTCAGTCCCTTGCTCTACCAACTGAGCTATTTGGCCAAAATAAAGTCGGCGATTATACCAAAGCACACATCAAAACCACGCAATATTTACGCGGGTCGGCGCTGTAATGTGTGAACTGTGTGCGGAGCGTCCCATTCGTTGCGTTTGCAAAACCCCGCACGCTAAAAATCAAGTGTGATTGTTTTGTTATTTGCGGTTATTCTCCCAAGAATTTTTCCGCGTCCAATGCTGCCATACATCCCGAGCCCGCCGACGTAATCGCTTGACGATAAATATGATCCGCCACGTCGCCCGAGGCAAACACCCCCGCCACACTGGTTTGAGTGGCGTTGCCCGTGGTGCCACTTTTCACCTCAATATAGCCGTGATTCATCGTCAGTTGGCCTTCAAATATCGCCGTATTTGGTTTGTGTCCGATGGCAATAAATACGCCGTGCACCTCAATTTGTTGGGTGTTTTGTTGGGCATCTTTTAAACGCAAACCAGTCACGCCAGAATTGTCGCCCAGCACTTCGTCCAGTGTGTGATTAAATTTGATGGAAATGTTGCCGTTTTTTGATTTTTTGATGAGTTGATCGGAGAGAATTCTTTCCGATGAAAACCGATTGCCACGGTGCACAATCGTGACGTGTTGGGCGATATTTGACAAAAACAATGCCTCTTCCACCGCTGTATTGCCCCCGCCGATGACCGCGACTTTTTGATTGCGATAAAAAAATCCGTCGCACGTCGCACAAGCCGAAACGCCTTTGCCTTTAAATGCGCTCTCAGAAGGCATTCCCAAATAGCGCGCGCTTGCCCCCGTGGCAATAATCACGCTGTCGGCGGTGTAAGTGGTGTCGTCGCCCAACAATGTAAATGGGCGTTTTGAAAAATCCACCGAGGCAATGGTGTCGTGAATAATTTCGGTGTCAAAACGTTGGGCGTGTTGCGCCATTCGCGCCATCAAATCAGGCCCTTGAACGCCTGCATTATCGCCCGGCCAATTGTCCACGTCTGTGGTGGTCATCAGTTGCCCCCCTTGCTCCAATCCGCTGATAATCACGGGCTTGAGGTTTGCGCGGGCGGCGTAGATTGCAGCGGAATATCCCGCGGGACCTGAGCCAATAATGAGCAATTTACAGTGTTTACTTTTATTCATTTTGTGAGTTCCAATCCTTTATAATTATGGGTTAGGCATTATATATGCAACGCGTTAGAATCCAGCCTCAATTGCCCGATGTGGTTTTAAATCTCAAGCAGAATTGATGCTAAATCAGCGTTTTTGTGGCAGAATTTTAGCAAATACAACGCGTATTTTTAGCCATAAATTAAACAAATTTTATTCTATTTTTTTGATGGATTCATTTTGAAATCAAACCCCAAACACGCCCCCAAACTCACTTCCAAAAATCCCGCCATAAAACCGCGCTCAAATGCACTTAATGAAATCATTTTCATTTTATTATTAGCCCTAGCTTTGGTGTATTTGGCGGCGCTGGTGAGTTATTCGCCCGATGAAAGTCCGTGGTCGGGTGATGTGGATTTGTCTGCTCCAGTGGTCAATCAGGCGGGTGTAATCGGTGCGTATTTGAGTGATATTTCGTTATCTATTTTGGGCTACAGCGCTTATATTATGCCGATTTTGCTGTTGTGGCTGGGCTATAGTTTGCACCAAAAAAACACCCAAAACACCCAGAATATCGGCTGGCTTGCCGCTGGCGTGCGATTGCTGGCATTTATGGTGTTTGTGTTTTTTAGTTCGGCGTTGGCGCAATACATTCCTGAGCCTTCGGGTGGCTGGATTGGGCTGATGATGGCGGGTTATTTTGCTCCGTTATTTGGGGCGGTGGCGCCGATTATTTACGTCAGCATTATGATGGTGAGTTTTAGCGTTTTGAGTGATACTTCGTGGGCTGGAATGTTTGTCAAACTTGGTGACTGGGTGCAAATGTTGGCAACTAAATTGCTCGGCTCGCCTGAAAATCGCCAACTCAAACGTGAGGCGAGACGCGCGCAAAGAGCGACAAAGCAAGCCGAAAAATTAGCCAAACAAGCCGAGCAAGAATCCACTACTATTTTGATGGCGCCAAAGATGAAAGTTGCTAAAATTCAAGAAACGCCCGTTAAAATCCCGCAAAATCCGATTATTAAAACCTCTGCTAAAATGCCGATTGAAGTCGCTGAAGTCGCTGAAGCCGTTGTGCAGCCATCCACTCAGCCGCCGATTCAACCCCCAGAGACTGTGCAAAAATCCAATGTTCAGTCCAACGCCCAATCCAACACTCAGTCCAGCGTGCAAATTAAATCCTCTGCCAAAGTTTCCACGAATTTATTTCAAACGCCCAGCGAAAGTGGCTTGCCTGATTTGGCATTGCTGGATGAAATGAGCAATCAAACGACGGGTTATTCGGCGCAAAAGTTGGCTGAAATCTCGGAGCAAGTTGAGTTAAAACTCAAGGATTTTGGATTTGATGTGAAAGTCACGACAGTCACGCCTGGCCCCGTGGTGACGCAGTTTGAGTTGTCGCTTGCCCCAGGGGTGAAAGTGAGCAAGATTGTGAATTTGAACAAAGACCTTGCCAGAGCGTTGCTGGTGGAAAGTGTGCGCATTGTGGATGTGATTCCTGGAAAGCCCGTGATTGGGCTGGAAATTCCAAACGCCCAGCGCGAGATGATTAGCCTCAAAGAGATTTTTGCCTCAGACGTATTTATTCAAGCAAAATCGCCGCTGACAATGGGATTGGGCAAAGATATTAACGGACTGCCTGTGATTACCAATCTTGCCAAAATGCCGCATTTATTGGTGGCGGGTGCGACAGGAATGGGCAAATCGGTTGGGCTGAATGCGATGATTTTGAGCGTGTTGTATAAATCCAGACCCGATCAAGTGCGCATTATTATGATTGATCCAAAAATTGTAGAGCTGGCTTGCTACGCCGATATTCCGCATTTATTAACCCCCGTGGTGACGGATATGAATCAGGCGGCAAATGCATTGTGGTGGTGTGTGAATGAAATGGAGCGACGCTATTTGTTGTTGGCAAAATTTGGCGTGCGCAATATTGACGGATTTAATGACAAATTAGCAAAATTCAAAGAAAAAGGCGAGCCATTGCTGGATCCAGCGTTTAATGCCGATGCGGTGCAAGCGGGTGAAGTGGCGCCAGAATTAGCCCCATTGCCACTGATTATGTTGGTGATTGACGAATACGCCGATATGCTCGGAGCGTTGGCACAGGAGGATCGCACCAAAGCCAAACGAGTGGAATCGCTGATTGTGCGTTTGGCGCAAAAAGCGCGCGCGGCGGGCATTCATCTGATTATTGCCACGCAGCGTCCGAGTGTGGATGTGATTACTGGGCTGATTAAATCTAACGTGCCGACTCGGATTGCGTTTAAAGTTTCCAGCAAAGTGGATTCGCGCACGATTTTGGATCAGGGCGGTGCGGATCAATTATTAGGTATGGGCGATATGCTTTATATGACCCCTGGAATGGCGCACATTATGCGGGTGCACGGAGCATTTGTGGATGATGATGAAATCGCGCGCGTGGTTGGATTTTTAAAAGATCAATCGCCACCGAATTATTTGCCGGGTGTGTTAAATCCGCAAGCAGACGCTGAGGCGGGCGAAAAATCCAACAAAAACAAATCGGGCGAGTCCGATGCATTATATGACGAAGCGGTCAAAATTGTGACCAGCACCCGCAAAGCCTCCATTTCCAGTTTGCAAAGGCGACTGCGTATTGGCTACAATCGCGCGGCGCGGATTATTGAAGATATGGAAGAAAGCGGTGTCGTGAGTGCGATGAACAGTGCGGGCAATCGCCAAGTTTTAGCCCCTGTGCCAGTCGGTGATGCGTAATTTTTCGGTGAGTCAAAGAGTCGTGCGTTGGTTTTTCAGTGCGTTATTGACGTTTTGGACTGGCGCGACATTGAGTGCTGAGCACACCCAATTTCAAGATTTTGTGGATGCGCTCAATTCACTGTCGGCAAAATTTACTCAGCACACTTACGATGCGAATAATGCGCTGATTGCCAGCACTTCAGGCACGTTGTTGTTTAATCGCCCGCGCCAATTGCGTTGGACGATTGAGCATCCCAGCGAGCAGATTTTGTTGCTCAATCACGATAAATTATGGTTTGTGGATGTGGAATTGGAGCAGGCAAGTTTGCAATCAGCGGACTCATTGACGCAAACGCCCCTGTATTGGTTGCTCAATGCGTCGCAGAAAAATCGCCCCGTGCCTACGTTTGCGTATCACAAACACGGGATTGATTGGTATCGGGACACTCAAAATACTGACGAATATCGGCATTTGATGTTTGCTTTTGAAGGCAAACAATTGGCGGGTATTTCGCTGATGAATCGGCTAGATCAAAGACTTGTGGTGAAATTTACTCAACTTGAAGTCAATCCGAGGATTGCGCCCGAGGCTTTTGAGTTAAATTTAAGCGATGCGTTTGATATTATTCAATAATATCGGCGTTTGATTTTAAGCGTGAGAATCGTCCAGTTGTGCAAAATAGGCGCGATTTACGAGAGGAATTTTAGAAACAAAGAAAACAAAAAAAAGAGGAGCGAGCGATAATTTGAGGGGTTTTGGTTTTGGTTTTGGTTTTGGTTTTGGTTTTGGTTTTGCGATTTTGTGCCGAGTGCCGGACTCGAACTGGCGACCTACTGATTACAAATCAGTTGCACTACCAACTGTGCTAACTCGGCGTGGGCGGAATTATACAGGGCAACAATTCATCATTGGCGTGGAGTTTTAACATTTTTTAATTTTATTGAACGCGGTTTGTTGGAATGCAAAACCCTGCGCGCATTTCGCCGATTTGAGTAAATCGTTGGCAGTTATCTTGGGTATAATTTCAGCCCTTTAATCATCTTGAGAAAATTATATGCCATCACGCGGAGATTTAGCAAATGCGATTCGTGCCTTGAGTATGGACGCTGTTCAAAAGGCAAATTCAGGACATCCAGGCGCCCCAATGGGTATGGCAGATATTGCCGAAGTGCTGTGGAATGATCACCTAAAATACAATCCCAACAACGCCAAATGGGCGGATCGCGATCGTTTTGTGTTGTCAAATGGGCACGGTTCAATGTTGCTTTATTCTTTGTTGCATTTGACGGGTTTTGAGCTGAGCATTGATGACATTAAAAATTTTCGCCAACTCCATTCAAAAACCGCGGGACATCCCGAATATGGTTATGCGGATGGCATTGAAACCACCACAGGACCGCTGGGACAGGGCGTGACAAATGCCGTGGGTATGGCGATTGCCGAGCGCACTTTGGCGGCACAATTCAACAAACCCAGCCATTCAATTATTGATCATCACACCTATGTATTTATGGGCGATGGTTGCTTGATGGAAGGCTTGTCGCACGAATCTTGCGCGATGGCTGGCACGCTGGGTTTGGGCAAATTGATTGGGTTTTGGGACGACAACGACATTTCTATTGACGGACATATTGGTGATTGGATGGAGCGTGGCGTTCCCGCACGTTTCAAATCATACGATTGGCAGGTTATTGCGGTTGACGGACATAATGCTGATGAAATTAACGCAGCGATTATTGCAGCAAAAGCAGAAACTAATAAACCCACTTTAATTTGTTGCAAAACCACCATCGGCTTTGGTTCGCCAAATAAAGCGGGCGGGCACGAATGCCACGGTGCACCTTTGGGAGATGCAGAAATTGCACTCACGCGCCAACAATTAGGCTGGCATTCTGCACCGTTTGAAATTCCTGCTGATATTTATGCGGGCTGGAATCATCACGAAAAAGGCGCGAGCGATGAGACCATTTGGAATGATAAATTTGCCGCCTATAAAACTGAATTTCCGCTTGAAGCTGCCGAATTTGAGCGCCGAATGGCAGGGGATTTGCCTGCAAATTTTGCAGTAGAAATGGACAAATTTATTGCCAAAACTCAAACTGAAATGCCCCATATTGCCTCGCGCAAAGCCTCGCAAAATGCGATTGAAGCGATGGGTCCATTATTGCCAGAGTTGTTTGGTGGCTCGGCGGATTTAACGGGTTCAAATTTAACCAACTGGTCGGGCACTGTCAAAGTGAATGCTGCCAATCCAAACGGCAACTACCTTTCTTGGGGCGTGCGTGAATTTGGTATGGCACATATGATGAACGGTATGGTGTTGCACGGTGGATTTAAGGTTTATGGCGCCACTTTCTTTATGTTTATGGAATTTATGCGCAATGCATTGCGGATGTCGGCGTTGATGAAAATTGGCACGATTTACGTTTATACCCACGATTCTATTGGCTTGGGCGAAGACGGACCGACTCATCAGCCAGTGGAGCAAATGTCAACGATGCGGATGATTCCTGGGTTTCATTCGTGGCGAGGTTGTGACGCGGTGGAATCAGCTGTGTCTTGGAAAATGGCAATTCTCAGAGGTAATGCACCAACGGGCTTGGTATTTTCACGTCAAAATCTCACTCCGATGGAGCGCACACCAGCGCAAGTGGCAAATATTGAAAAAGGCGGCTACGTGCTTAAAGATTGTGCGGGCGAGGCAGATATTATTTTGATTGCCACGGGATCTGAGGTAGGTTTGGCAGTGGAATCGGCGCAGGCTATGAGTGCGACAGGCGTGAAAGTGCGGGTGGTTTCAATGCCTTGCACGAATGCATACGACGAGCAAGATAAAACGTATCAAGATTCGGTGCTCACCCCAGGCGTTAAACGCGTTGCCATTGAGGCGGGGGTTGGCGATGGCTGGTATAAATATATCGGTTTAGAGGGTGGATTGGTTTGTATGACAACCTTTGGCGAATCTGCACCAGCAGTGGATTTGTTTAAAGAATTTGGCTTTACCGTAGAAAATGTGATCGCTACTGTCAAAAAAGTATTGGGCTAATTTAATTCACACAGTTAATTAATTTTTTAAAGGGAGTAAAAAAAATGACAATAAAAGTAGGTATTAACGGTTTCGGACGCATTGGTCGTATGGTTTTTCGCGCGATTGCCAAGGATTTTCCAGAATTAGAAGTGGTTGGCATCAATGATTTATTAGACAACGATTATTTGGCTTATATGCTCAAATATGACACCGCACACGGTCGTTTTGAGGGCGAAGTGGCAGTGGATGGCAATCATTTTCTGATCAATGGCAAAAAAATCCGCCTCTCAGCCGAGCGCAATCCCGCCGATTTAGCGTGGGGTGATATTGACGTGGATGTGGCAATTGATTGCACGGGCTTCTTTTTAACCGAAGAATCTTGTCAGCCGCACATTGAAGCGGGCGCAAAAAAAGTGGTTCAATCCGCTCCGTCCAAAGATGGCACGCCAATGTTTGTTTACGGTGTTAATCACAGCGAATATGCAGGTCAGGCGATTGTGTCAGCAGCGAGTTGCACCACCAATTGTTTGGCGCCAATTGCCAAAATTGTGAATGATAATTTTGGATTAAAACGCGGTTTGATGACCACCGTTCACGCAGCCACGGCGACTCAAAAAACCGTTGACGGACCTTCAATGAAAGACTGGAGAGGCGGGCGCGCGGTGTTTGAAAATATCATTCCTTCTTCCACGGGCGCGGCTAAAGCAGTTGGCGTTGTGTTGCCAGAATTGAATGGCAAGCTGACAGGGATGGCTTTCCGTATTCCTTCAATTGATGTGTCAGTGGTTGATTTGACCTGTGAATTGGAAAAACCTGCGAGTTATGCAGAAATTTGTGCAGTCATCAAACAGGCATCCGAAGGCTCAATGAAAGGCACGCTGGCTTACACTGAAGATATGGTGGTGTCATCGGATTTCCGCGGGTTTAGTGCATCGTCAATTTTTGATGCAAACGCAGGCATTGCGCTGGATGACACGTTCATTAAATTGGTGTCTTGGTATGATAATGAATATGGCTACACGTGCAATATGTTGCGTTTGGTTCAGCACATTGTTTAAATTATCTAATTAACGACCCGCTTTAAGCGGGCATATTTTTATGTCAGATACTTATATTAAAGACTCTCAACTCAGCGTTAGCGCGGTCATTCAAAAATTAAAAGTGGCAGTGCCAAACCACCAATTGGGTATTTTGCATACTTACGATATTCAGCAAACTTTGGCTGGAAAAGGTCAAACATTGACAGAAGAATGTCACGTATTTGAAGTGTGTAATCCTAAAATCGCCAAAGATATTTTGGCTTACGATATGAATTTAGCCACGATGTTGCCGTGTCGGATTTCGGTTTATACGCAAAACGGCGCGACAAAAATTGGCTTTGCATTGCCCTCTAAACAAATTGTTCAGTTGTCAAATGTTGAGGGTTTGTCGGCACTGATTGATCCAGTTGAGCAAAGTTTGATCAAAATAGTAGATCAGTCTGTCGCATAATTATTGCACCAATTAAGCAGGAGAATAGTATGGCAATTATCCATTTATCAGATTTGGATTTGAAATCAGAGCGATTGCTGATTCGGCAAGATCTCAATGTGCCGATTAAAAACGGCGTGGTTGTCAGCGATAAACGCATCAAAGCGTCGTTACCGACGATTAAAATGGCACTCAAACAGGGTGCTAAAGTGATGCTAATGTCGCATTTGGGTCGTCCGACCGAGGGCAAATTTAGTGCCGAATTTAGTTTGCAACCCGTTGCCAATCGGTTGAGCGAGTTATTAAATATGCCCGTGCGTTTAGAAAAAAACTGGCTGGATGGCGTTGAAATGAAAGTTGGCGAAGTGGTGCTTTGTGAAAACGTGCGTTTTAACACAGGCGAGATGTCAAATGACGAGGCTTTGTCTTTGCGGATGGCGTCAATGTGTGATATTTTTGCGATGGATGCATTTGGCACCGCGCATCGCGCTCAGGCGTCCACTTATGGCGTGGCAAAATATGCGGCGATTGCTTGCGCGGGACCATTGTTATTGGGCGAACTGACAGCGCTGGGCAAGGCATTAGACAATCCTAAACGACCGATGGTGGCGATTGTGGGCGGCTCTAAAGTCTCAACCAAATTAACCGTGTTAGAATCCCTGTCTAAAATTGTAGATCAGTTGGTAGTCGGTGGCGGTATTGCCAATACTTTCATCGCAGCTCAGGGGCATAATGTGGGCAAATCATTGTGCGAAGATAGTTTGATTCCAATGGCCAAAAAATTGATGCAAGATTGTGACATTCCCGTGCCTACTGATGTTGTTTGTGGCAAAGCATTTTCCGAAGATGCGAGCGCCGAAACCAAAGCCTCAAGTGCGGTGGTGGATGACGATATGATTTTTGACATTGGACCTGATTCTGTTGCACAACTGGTGGATATTATGAAAAACGCAGGCACGATTGTTTGGAATGGCCCAGTTGGCGTGTTTGAATTTGACCAATTTGCGGGTGGCACGCGCGCACTGGCGATGGCGATTGCGCAATCAGAGGCATTCTCAATTGCGGGCGGTGGCGACACTTTGGCAGCGGTGGATAAATATAATATTGAAGATCAAATCAGTTATATTTCAACAGGCGGCGGCGCGTTTTTAGAATTTTTAGAAGGCAAAAAACTACCAGCGGTAGCCATTTTAGAGGAAAGAGCGGCACAGTGAACGCACTTAGAAGAACCAAAATATTAGCCACTTTAGGGCCAGCAACAGACAAAGCGGGTGTGTTAGACGCGATTTTGTCCGCTGGCGTCAATGTGGTTCGTATCAATTTCTCACACGGCTCGGAGGCGGAGCATTTGGCGCGGGTCAAATCCGTGCGTCAGTGGGCAAAATCCAATCACACTTATGTGGGTATTATGATGGATTTGCAGGGGCCAAAAATTCGCATTGCGTCGTTTAAAAATGGGGCAAAAATTCGACTCAATGTGAACGATACTTTTACGCTGGATGCGGATTTAGATCCAAATGCTGGCGATCAAAACGCGGTGGGCATTGCGTATAAAACCCTGCCACAAGAAGTCAAACCCGAGAATATTTTATTGCTGGATGATGGCAAAATTGTGTTGAACGTGGTGCGTATTGAGGGCAATAAAATTATCACAACCGTGCTTCAATCTGGGGTTTTGTCGGATAAAAAAGGCATCAATTTGCGCGGCGGTGGGCTGTCGGCAAATGCGCTGACTGAAAAAGACAAAAAAGACATTTTGATTGCTACCAAAGCGGGAGCGGATTATGTGGCACTTTCGTTTCCAGTGAATGGCGATGATGTGCGCGAAACCAAACTTTTACTCAAAGCGGCGGGCAGTGAGGCGGGTGTTATTTCAAAAATTGAGCGCGCTGAAGCGTTGGCTGAGGCGACGATTTTGGATATTATTGCTGAATCTGCTGGCATTATGGTGGCGCGTGGCGATCTCGGAGTGGAGATTGGCGATCCACAATTACCCGCTCAACAAAAGCGATTGATCAAATTGGCACGCTCTCACGATATTTTTGTGATTACTGCCACGCAGATGCTTGAATCTATGATTGTAAATCCGATTCCGACACGTGCTGAAGTGTTTGATGTGGCCAATGCGGTGCTTGACGGCACGGACGCGGTGATGTTGTCGGCGGAGACGGCGGCGGGAGATTTTCCTGAAAATGCCGTGAAAACGATGCACGACGTGTGTTTGGAAACTGAAAAAAATCCCATCGCCAAAATCTCGCATCATCGCTTGCACGAGCATTTTAAATATATTGAAGAAACCATTGCTATGAGTGCGATGTATGCTGCAAATCATCTCAATGCCAAGGTGATTGCCGCACTCACCGAAACGGGCAAAACCGCACTTTGGATGTCAAGAATGAGTTCAAATATCCCCATTTATGCCATGAGCGATAACGTCCAAACGTTGCGCAAAGTGACCCTGTATCGTGGCGTGTATCCTTGCGTGATTGACAAAAATAGCAACACTGATTGGGATCAAGTCAATGCGCAAGTGGTGGTTGCTTTAAGTAAAAACAAAGTTGTAAAAGATGGCGATTTGGTCATACTCACTAAAGGTATGCACAGAGACAAATCTGGTGGCACGAATACGATGAAAATCGTGCGCGTAGGCACAGCCGAATATTAATCAAAAAAGGAGAAAAATATGTTGATTTCACTCAGAGAATTACTCGATCACGCAGCAGAAAATGGCTACGGTATGCCCGCGTTTAACGTTAATAATATGGAGCAGGTGCATGCCATTATGCAGGCGGCTGATAAAACCAATAGCCCTGTGATTATGCAAGGATCTGCGGGCGCGCGCTCGTATGCGGGTGAGCCGTTTTTGCGTCATTTAATCAGTGCAGCGATTGAAATGTATCCGCACATTCCAGTGGTAATGCATCAGGATCACGGCAGTGAGCCTTCGGTTTGTTTGCGTTCAATTCAGTCGGGCTTTTCCTCGGTGATGATGGATGGCTCGTTGATGGCTGATATGAAAACACCCTCCTCGTTTGATTACAATGTTGAAGTCACCAAAAAAGTGGTGGAAATGGCACACGCAGGCGGTGTTTCTGTGGAAGGCGAATTGGGCTGTTTGGGCTCACTTGAAACAGGAATGATGGGCGAGGAAGATGGTCACGGTGCGGAAGGCAAACTGGATTTGGAGATGCTTTTAACCAGCGTTGAAGAAGCGGCTGATTTTGTCAAAGCCACCAATGTTGACGCGCTTGCCATTGCGATTGGCACCTCGCACGGCGCTTACAAATTTACCAAAGAGCCAGACGGAGATATTTTGCGCATTGACCGCATCAAAGAAATTCATCTGCGCCTGCCGAACACCCATTTGGTGATGCACGGCTCATCCAGCGTGCCACAAGATTGGCTAGAAATTATCAATTCGCACGGTGGCGATATGGGGCAAACTTATGGCGTGCCAGTGTCGGAAATTCAAGAAGGCATTAAAAACGGCGTGCGTAAAGTGAATATTGATACCGATTTGCGGATGGCCTCAACGGGCGCGGTGCGTAAGCATTTGATTGACAATCCTGCGAATTTTGATCCGCGTAAATTCCTCAAAGAAGCCACTCAGGGAATGATGGAAATCTGTGCTGCGCGTTATGAGGCGTTTGGTGCTGCGGGCAATGCTGACAAAATTACCGCTTCATCGCTAGACACCATGGCACAACGCTATCGCGCTGGCTCGTTGGATGCGCAAGTAAAATAATGATTGCGTAAAGTTGTTTAAAATAGGGCTGATGAAGCCCTATTTTTTT
>CAZRUL010000006.1:43109-44867 GCA_964603245.1 uncultured Piscirickettsiaceae bacterium | reverse complement strand
GTGAGCCCGCATTCGGTTGCAACGACACCGCATCATAGCCCGTGATTTGTGCTAAAGCGTGTTCTAAATCGGCGAATAATTGTTGGTAGCCCAACGTTTGCGCACTCGGGGCAAAGGGGTGCAAATGCGAAAATCCAGGCAACGTAATCGGCAACATTTCCACCGCGGCATTGAGTTTCATCGTGCAAGAACCCAGCGCAATCATTGAGTGATTGAGCGCAATGTCTTTGTTTTCCAAACGTTTTAAATAGCGCATCATTTCGGTTTCGCTGTGATAATCGCAAAACACTGGATGAGTCAAATACGCCGACGTGCGCAATAATTCGGCGGGCAAATCAAACCGAGTATTTAGCTCAACATCCGCCTCAGAATGCGCCAAAAGTGGCACTTCAAACACCGCTAAAAGTTGCACCAAATCCAAATCAGTGGTGGTTTCATCCAATGCAATGCCGAGCCGATTGTGGCTCATCAAGCGCAAATTGATGCCCTGATTTTGGGCGCGCTGAAATAATTCTTTGGCTTGAGGGGTGTTAATGGTTAGCGTATCAAAAAAATGCGAATGCGCCAATTCAAAGCCAGCGGCGTGCAAACTGCGGGCTAATTGCTGGGCGCGCTGATGAATGTTTTGCGCGATTTTTTTCAAACCTGCCGCGCCGTGATACAGTCCGTAAGCGGCGGCCAACACGGCTAACAACACTTGCGAGGTGCAAATATTGCTGGTGGCTTTGTCGCGCCGAATGTGCTGTTCGCGGGTTTGTAGCGACATTCGCAAAGCCACAGCGCCGTGCACGTCTTTAGAAACGCCAATCATCCGCCCAGGCAGTAGTCGTTTGAACGACGCGCGCGCTGCCAAAAATGCCGCGTGTGGGCCACCAAATCCCATCGGCACGCCAAACCGTTGCGAACTGCCGACCACAATATCCGCGCCCATTTCAGCGGGGGGTTTGATCAAAGTCAGCGCCAAAATATCACCACTCACAATACTCAACACCCCAGCCTGCTTGGCTTTGGCAATCACCGCGCTCAAGTCTTTAACCGCGCCATCGGTGCCTGGCATTTGGAGCAAACAGCCAAAACAATCCGCAAAATCAAACCGCTCTATATCCGCCACCACCAATTCAATGCCAATGGCTTGGGTGCGAGTTTGCAACACGCTTAAAGTCTGCGGATGGGTGTTTTTATCCGCCACAAAACGCGCGCCTTTATTTTTACTCGCGCGTTTAGTCATCGTCATCGCCTCAGCACACGCGGTGGGCTCGTCCAGCAAAGACGCATTCGCAATATCCATACCTGTTAAATCAACAATCATCTGTTGAAAATTCAACAACATTTCCAATCGCCCCTGAGAAATCTCAGCCTGATACGGCGTATAAGCACTATACCAACCAGGATTTTCCAAAATATTGCGCTGAATCACCGCGGGCATTAAAGTGGCGTGATAACCCTGCCCGATAAAATTTTTATAAACTTTGTTTTGCGCCGCTAATTGAGTCGCTAAATCCAGTGTGTCGCGCTCGCTCATCCCCGCCTCAAGTGCCATATTATTGGCGGATAAAATAGACGCTGGCACGGTTTTTTTCACCACCGAATCCACCGAAGGCTCGCCGATACATTCCAACATTGCACTAATATCTGCGACATTTGGACCAATGTGACGTGCTAAAAATTCGTTATTCATAATATTCAAAAGAAAAAAATAAGGGCGGAATTCTACCTGCAAATAGGCCGGAATTTACACCAAAAAAATGCTGAATTAAA
>CAZRUL010000006.1:0-43009 GCA_964603245.1 uncultured Piscirickettsiaceae bacterium | reverse complement strand
CGGAATTCTACCTGCAAATAGGCCGGAATTTACACCAAAAAAATGCTGAATTAAATCCTAAAAGTGTTGAATTAAGGGCTGGAAAACATCAAAAACAGACATCAAAAAACAAATATCTAGCCCGGTGGCCAGCGCAATTGACGCGCGCCCAGACAATGCAAATGAATGTGATAAACCGTTTGCCCGCCGTCCGAATTGCAATTCATCACCACTCTAAACCCGTCTTTCGCAAAATTTAATTGTTGGGCGATTTTGGTGGCTGTGAGGGTGAGTTTGCCAATCAAGTGCGCATCAGTTGTGTCATTTAACGTGGCAATGTGTTGCTTTGGAATGACCAAAAAATGTTGCGGTGCTTGCGGATTGACATCATAAAAAGCCAACACATCGGCGTCTTCGTAGATTTTTTGCGCGTCAATCTCGCCCGCCACAATTTTGCAAAATAAACAATCACTCATCGTTTTTTCCTATCGGTATTGACGCAAATACCACCAGCCAAACAATCGCTTGGCGTAGTGAAACAGGCGACAATTTGGCAAAATACGCGCTTTCGTGATTGAGCGCGTCACAAAAATACCTTTGTTATTTGAATCAATAATACACATCAATTCAATTTTAAAAGTATGGCTGGCGATTTTTCCGTCCAGCACGTCCAGCACATTTTTTGCCGCCGCTGCTGCTTGTAAATCCGCCATATGTGCTTGTTTCGGCATCCAATCTGGACCTGGAAAACTGCCCGAATCGCCCGCCACAAAAACCTTATCCGCGCCTTTGACTTGACAAAATTTATTCGCCGCCAGCAATCCGCCCTCGCTCCGCACTAGATTTGTGTTATCAAACCAAGCATTGCCCGTCATCCCAGGCATAAATAGGGTCAAATCCGCCGCTAATTCGCCGCCCTCGCTCAGCACTTTATCCGCCTCAAAGCCGCGAATTTTATGCCCCAAATGGGTCGCGATATTGCGTTTTTTCATCTCCGCCAACAAACCCTCAACCGCGCGCTCACCCAGCCGTGCCCCTGGTTTTTTGGCAGGGGTGAAAAAAGTGAGATTAAACTTATCGCGTCGCCCCTCTTGACGCAATTGAGTGTCCAATCCAAACAAAAATTCAAACATCGGCCCGCCACGCATCGCACTCGGTTCTTTGGGATTGCCCGCAAAACCAATGGCGATATTGCCACCGCGCATAGATTCAATCCGCCGCTTAATTTCCTGAGCCGCACTCACTCCCTCACACGGGGTAATGACGTGTTCAATGCCTGGTAATTTTTTGATAAAACGCCCACCCGAGGCAATAATCAGCGCATCATTTGGGTGCTCACCGAGTGCAGTCAGCACCACTCTGCCGCCACGTTTAAGCCCCGTTACTTTGGCGGGAATGTGAATAACGTTCATTCGTTTGAAAAAATTCTCCAGCGGCACGACAATGTCTTTTGCACTCACCGCGCCCGAAGGAATCCAAATCAAACTGGGCATATACACCAATTCTGCGGTGGGTGAAATCAGGGTAATTTCCGCCTCATCGTCTTGTTTTCGCAGCGTTCTCACCGCCGTTAAACCTGCAAATCCTGCCCCGATAATCGTAATTTTTTTGCGCATTAAAATACCTCCAAACTTTGTTGAGTCATTGTGTTCATATTTGCAATTTTGCCAAAATACGCCATCATTTCATCCCAATTATCACGCGCTTGTAATTGCTCCGAAAACGTTTTGTGATGCGCTTTGCTCTCCCATTTGACCAAACAATACACCAGCCCCTGCGCGTCAATACCAGAATCTCTGGCAATAAACCCCGTGGCTTGAGAAATGTCTTGATCGATTTCTTTGGATAAGGTTTTCCAATCTGCTAATAAATCGGGCTGATTGAGTTTAAACGACACGATGACTAAATATTGAGGCATTTTTTTCTCGCTGGTTGTGGGAGAGAATGGAGTTAAGATTGAATATTGAATTGAATGTCAAATTGAATGTCAAACTTGAGACAGAAAAAACTATAATTCCACTCTCAATTTTAATTTTAGAGGTATTTTAATGCTTACAGAAAACAGTTTAGATATTTTATTTCGCCACGCCAGAAGCCACAACGGCTGGCTCAATCAACCCGTGCTTGAGCCTCAAATCCAACAAATCTACGAACTGATGAAATTCGCCCCCACCGCTGCCAATACTTGTCCCGCGCGGATTACGTTTGTCACGTCACAAACCGCCAAAGCACGCCTCAAAGTGCATTTGGACGAGGGCAATATTGACAAATCTATGAGTGCGCCAGTGGTGGCAATTATTGGCTACGACACGGAGTTTTACGAAAAATTGCCGTTTTTGTTTCCGCACACCGATGCCCGCAGTTGGTATGCTGGCAAGCCTGACAAAATCACGGCGGTTGGTTCAATGAATGCGACGCTACAGGGTGCGTATTTTATGATGGCGACGCGCTCGGTTGGGCTGGATTGTGGGCCGATGGGTGGATTTAATGCAACCACACTGGATCAAGATTTTTTTCCCGATGGCAAAACACACGCCATTTTTCTGTGTGCGATTGGACACGGAGACCACAGCAAACTTTTTCCGAGAAGTCCGCGCCTGAGTTTTGAGGAGGCTTGTGAGATTATTTAGCAATCAAAAAACAATCATCGCCCGCCTATTTGGGTGGCGTGGTTGCATATAAATCAATAATATAATACAGCAACACACCCTCCGAGGAACGCGCCGGCCCGACCACTTTTGCTGCATAACGATGTGATTTTGGCTGGGCGTTTGCCATCGCACTGTCCAAATCACACATCAATTCAACCGAACCAGCCGCCACTCTGTCGCGTTTTAAACGGGGCAAATTAACCACCGCAAATTGCTCTTTGGCAAAATTAGCGCGCGGATGCGGATCCAGCGAATATCCGTTAGCCATTATTGATTAACCATTATTTGATTGCGCGTTTGCCAACTCACGGCAACACTTTTTTAAAAGGCTTAACGATGACACTTTGATACGCGCCCGATTTCACATACGGATCAGCCTGCGCCCATAATTTAGCCTGCGCCAAATTGGCAAATTCTGCCACCACCAAAGAGCCCGTAAAACCCGCCTCAGCGGGATCTTCGCTGTCAATTGCGGGATGAGGTCCAGCAAGCAACAAACGCCCCTGTGTTTGTAATGTGCGCAATCGCTCAATATGCGCTGGACGCACGCTGAGTCGCTTTTCCAGTGAATTTTCCACATCTGTTGATGCAATCATATAAAACATACTGCTCCTGTTTTTTTGTTTTTGACTTTGCTGATTTGTGATTTTGTTTGTGTGCGACTTTGCTGATTTGTGATTTTACTGGTGTGTGATTTTTGTGTGTTTGCTTTGCGCTGAATTTAACGACCTCTCAAAATCCCAACACATCTTGCATCGAATACAGCCCAGCATTTTGAGTGCTCAGCCAATGCGCCGCACGCACTGCCCCATTCGCAAACGTCAGCCGAGAGGAGGCTTTGTGGGTAATTTCCACGCGCTCACCTTGCATAAAAAAACTCACCGTATGCTCGCCCACCACATCGCCGCCCCGAATGGTGGAAAATCCAATCGTGTTCGAATCGCGCGGTTTTTCAATCCCCTGCCGACCATACACAGCGCACTTGTCCAAATCCCTGCCGAGTGCATTTGCCACCACCTCGCCCATTTTGAGCGCAGTGCCCGAGGGCGCATCCACTTTGTGGCGATGATGTGCCTCAATAATCTCAATATCCGCTTCCGCGCCGATGGTTTTAGCCGCCATTTCCAACAATTTCAGCGATAAATTCACCCCAACGCTCATATTCGGCGCAAACACAATCGGCAAATTTTTAGCCGCCCGAGTAATCATTTCCAATTCCGCCGCCTCAAAACCTGTAGTGCCAATCACCATCGGTTTGTGCAAATTTTGACAAATATTCAGATATTCAAGCGTCGCCTCGGGACGGGTAAAGTCAATCAACACCTCAAATTTATCGCTCACGGATTTGAGATCGTCGCCTTTGTCCAATGTCGCGCCGAGCGTCATTTTATCCGTTTGCGCAATGGCTTCAATCAGGGTGCGCCCCATTCGTCCCGAAGCGCCGACTACTGCAATTTTTATCATTATTTACTCCTAAATTTTGACTGATTTTTGGCTGATTTTTTTTAATTAATTTTTTTAAAATGGCGCAAAATTATGCAAACATTTCACACTCAAAATTAACGCAACACATCTTCCAAAAAACCATTTTCTTTGGTGATATTGTCCAATGCTTGCAAGGTTTTGAGCAACTCACGCATTTTGTCAATCGGCATCGAATTAGGCCCGTCACTTTTTGCCAGCGCAGGATTTGGATGGGTTTCCATAAAAATCCCCGACACACCCACTGCCACTGCCGCGCGCGCCAACACAGGCACCATTTCGCGCTGTCCGCCTGAGGATTTGCCCTGTCCGCCAGGTTGTTGCACCGAATGCGTCGCATCAAACACAATCGGGCAATTTGTGGCGCGCATACTCGCCAAACCGCGCATATCCGAAACCAGCGTATTGTAGCCAAAACTGGTGCCGCGATCGCAAATCGTAATCGCCCGATTGCCCGTCTCGTGCGCTTTATCCACCACATTGCCCATATCCCACGGCGCTTGAAATTGCCCTTTTTTGATATTCACTGGCAACCCCTGCTTGCACACATTTTGAATAAAATTGGTCTGACGCACCAAAAACGCGGGTGTTTGCATCATATCCACCACACTTGCTACCTCATCCAGCGGCGTGTCTTCGTGCACATCGGTGAGCACAAAAGTGCCGATTTCGTCTTTCACTTTTTGCAAAATTCGCAAACCCTCCTCAATCCCAAGCCCGCGAAAACTGCTAGCACTGGTGCGATTTGCTTTGTCATAAGACGATTTATAAATAAAATTAATGCCCAATTCATCGGTCATTTTGCGCAATGTTTCAGCCGTTTCCAGCGCCAATTTTTCACTCTCAATCACGCACGGGCCAGCAATCAAAAAAAACGGCTGTTTGAGTCCCGCCTCAAAATTTAATAACTTCATAATCTGTCCAATAACTCTGTCAAAAGCTCAAATTATATTCGTTTAAAATACCAAAAATGACAAACGCACCCGATATTTTAAAACAGATTATTGCTCACAAAACCCGCGAAATTACCCAGCGTCAAGCGTTAATTCCAGCCAATAAAATGGTGACAATGGCTTACGATAATCGCGATACGCTGGATTTTTATCAGGCTTTAAAAGACAAAAATGACGCCAAACAAAATGCGGTGATTGCGGAAATTAAAAAAGCCTCCCCCTCAAAAGGCGTTTTACGCGCTGATTTCAATCCCGTTCAAATTGCCAAAAATTATGCAGCACACGGCGCAAGTTGCTTGTCGGTATTGACCGATCAAAAATTTTTCCAAGGCGACGATCAGTATTTAATTGACGTGAAAGCGGCGGTAAATTTGCCCGTTTTGCGCAAGGAATTTATCATCAGCTCGTATCAAATTTTCGAATCCAGAATAATGGGCGCGGATTGTATTTTGCTGATTGTGGCGGTTTTAAGCGATCAACAATTAGAAGAATTGGCGATGCTGGCCATTTCCTTGCATATGGATGTGTTGGTGGAAGTGCATAATTTAGCAGAACTCAAACGCACGCGCCCCCTCAAACTGCCGATGATTGGCATTAACAATCGCAATCTCAGCACCTTTGAAGTGTCCCTAAAAACCACGATTGAGCTGTTGGATGAGATTGACGATGAAACCCTAATCATCACCGAAAGTGGGATTTTATCCGCCGCAGATGTGGCTTTGATGCGCGCACATAATATTTACAGTTTTTTAGTCGGCGAGGCATTGATGCGCGCTGAAAATCCAGGTCAGGCATTGCAAGATATTTTCACGATTAATACGGAGAAAAACCGATGAATACCAGCGTTCAATGGATTGAAAATATGACAATGCTGGGCAAATCTAGCAGTGGGCATACGGTGATTATGGACGGGCCCGAAGCGCTGGGTGGCAACAATATCGGCATTCGTCCGATGGAAATGTTACTGCTCGGACTCGGCGGTTGTGCCACCATTGACACCGTTAGCACGCTGAAAAAAATGCGCGAAGATATTCAAGATTGTCAAGTGCAAATCAGCGCACAACGCAGCGACGAATATCCCAAAGTTTTTACCAAAATTCACCTGCATTTTGTGATCAAAGGGGTGAATTTAAACGCCAAAAAAGTGGCAAAAGCCATTAATTTATCCGCCACAAAATACTGCTCCGCCTCAATGATGTTGGGCAAAATGGCACAGATTACTTACGATTTTGAGTTGTGCGAATGTTGAGTTGGCTCGGCGCAATTACTGGTATTATCGGTGGCATATTGGTGGCGTTGAATTTTGAATGGTCAAAATTTGGCTATGTTTTTTTCATCATCTCCTCAATTAGTTGGATGATTAGAGGGGTGAAAATCAAAGACAATGCTTTGGTTGTGTTAAATATTTTTTTTACTTTTATTAACATTTTGGGTATTTACCAATGGTTTCTTTAAAACGCTCACTCACGTATTTACTCGTTTTATTCGGCGCGCTGGCATTGGCACTGGTGGTTTTCTTGCTCAATACGACGAACGCCAATCATTCAAAAATAAATTATCAGCCTATCGTTGGCAAATTGCCGAACAATCCAACGCAACAAAAAACTGCCGCCGATGACCCATTTAATGACGAAATCAAACAGCTCAACATTCAATTGGACGCGCTTTCAGTCCAATTAGGAATGACCGAAAACGCATTTAAAATAAATAAAATCAACGCCATCAAAAAACAATTAGAAGAAAACAAACGTTTATTAAATTCAAAAGACGAATGGAAGGAGCAAAGCAC
The DNA here is from genome assembly GCA_964603245.1 of uncultured Piscirickettsiaceae bacterium. Classification (GTDB taxonomy): domain Bacteria; phylum Pseudomonadota; class Gammaproteobacteria; order PS1; family Pseudothioglobaceae; genus CAZRUL01. The sequence continues at coordinate 36,155 of CAZRUL010000006.1, read as the reverse complement.
AGCACAGTTAGTGCTCGTCAATATTAAAGCGGGATTAAAGTCTTTAAAAGAATCAATGAACGTGAATCTGGAAGGCGATTGGGGGAAAATCAATTTTAAAATTGACCCGTCAAAAGACGCGCCAAGAGAGCACATAAAATACCAATACAAGTTTTGATTAACGACTATTAACCTTAAAATTAACTGGGCGTTTTGCGATTTTGTGTGCAATTATTGCGCAAAAAAAACTTAAATTATTCTAAAAAATAGTCGCAAGCACCGAGTAAAATCCCCGCTTGTTTTTCTTATCGGAGAGATGGCCGAGCGGCTGAAGGCGCGCCCCTGCTAAGGGTGTATAGGGTTTATCCCCTATCGAGGGTTCGAATCCCTCTCTCTCCACCATTATTTGGTTCAATCACAAACCCTGTATTTGTATGACCGACACCCCTCTAACCATCGCTGGCAAAACATATGCTTCACGGCTGTTAGTTGGCTCAGGAAAATACCAAGATTTAGCCCAAACCGCGAGCGCAACCGAGCACTCAGGTGCCAGTATTATTACCGTTGCCATTCGTCGCACAAACATCGGACAAAACCCCGACGAGCCTAATTTATTAGCCGTTATTTCGCCTGAAAAATACACCATTTTGCCCAACACCGCAGGCTGTTATAGTGCCAAAGATGCGGTTCGGACTTGCCAATTAGCGCGTGAATTATTGGGCGGACATAATCTGGTCAAACTTGAAGTGCTCGGCGATCAAACCACCCTATATCCCAATATTGTAGAAACGCTCGCTGCCGCTAAAATATTGGTGAATGACGGCTTTGACGTGATGGTTTATACCAATGACGATCCGATTGTGGCAAAAGAATTGGAAAATATCGGCTGTGTCGCCGTGATGCCACTTGCCTCGTTGATCGGGTCGGGTCAGGGCATTAGCAATCCCGCACACATCCAATTGATCACAGAAAATGCAGCCGTGCCTGTTTTGATTGATGCGGGTATCGGTTGCGCCTCGGACGCGGCGTTGGCGATGGAGCTCGGCTGTGATGGCGTGTTGATGAATTCTGCCATTGCTCAAGCGCATGATCCGATATTGATGGCGCGCGCGATGAAACACGCGGTGATTGCTGGACGTGCCTCATTTTTAGCAGGCAGAATGACCAAAAAAACCTACGCGCACGCCTCTTCACCGCTAGAGAATATCATTCAAGCCACCTCATAATCTCATTTATTTGGGCAGGCATTGCGCATTTTTAATGAATTTCTTGACGCTTTTTACCGAACTCAAAAAAACCCACAGTTATCGCCTGAGAAAAACCATTGAGGGCGCACAAGGCACGCAAATTGTGATTGACGGACGGTCGTTGATTAATTTTTGCTCAAACGATTATCTCTCTTTAGCAAACCATCCCGAAATCATCAAAGCACTCAAACGCGGCGCGGACAAATACGGTGTCGGTGCTGGCGCCTCGCACTTGGTGAGTGGACATTCCAAAGCACATCAAGCCTTAGAAGAGGCGCTGGCTGATGCCACAAATCAAGAACGGGCGTTGTTATTTTCCAGCGGATACGCGGCGAATTTAGGGGTTTTTTCCGCGCTCAGAGATGAGCTGGATTGGACACTTCAAGACCGACTCAATCACGCCTCGCTGATTGATGCCAACCGACTAATTAACCTGCCCATTCAACGCTATGCGCACAATAATCTGGACGCATTACGCAAAAAAATTCAACGCCAATCAGGGCAGGGATTGCTGGCAACGGATCATATTTTTAGTATGGATGGCGATTCGGCAAATCTCGCTCAAATTGCGCAAATTGTCCAGCCCTCAAACGCCTATTTACTGCAAGACGATGCGCACGGTTTTGGGATTTTTACCCCGCACATTCCCGAGCATTCAATTTATATGGCAACATTAGGCAAAGCGGCGGGCACAATGGGTGCATTTGTGGCAGGAGAAGCGGATTTTATTGAGCTTTTAATCCAAAAATCCCGACCCTACGCCTACACTACCGCGATTTCACCCGCGCTGTGTGTGGCAACCCTCAAAAGTTTAGAGTTGATTCAACAAGGGCAACAGCGCGCCAAATTATTGGACAATATTCAATTTTTTAGCCGCACCGCACGCGCCCTAAATCTGCCGTTTAGTTTTTCTAAAAGTGCCATTCAGCCGTTAATTGTTGGGGCAAATGACACTGCGATACGCCTGTCTGCTCAACTTTATGACGCGGGTTTTTACGCGCACGCCATTCGTCCGCCCACCGTGCCGAAAAACAGTGCCAGACTGCGCATTACGTTAAATGCAAATCACACCAAAACCCAAATTTCGGATTTATTAAATCAGCTCAAACGTGCTTTATAGTCGCATTATAGGCACTGGAAAACCGTTAGTTTTGTTGCACGGCTGGGGGTTTAGCGGCGACGTATTCGAGCCGCTGATTGCTCAGTATCGCGCGGATTATCAAATTCACGTGATTGATTTGCCAGGGCACGGCAAAAGCGCAGATGTTTTGGGTGGATTGCAGGCGTGGAGTGATGCGATTATTCAATGTTTGCCTGACAATCCGATTTTGCTGGGCTGGTCTTTGGGCGGTTTGCTGGCGATTCAAATCGCGCATAAAATTAAAATATCCCAACTGATTTTAGTCGCCTCTACGCCCCATTTTATTCAAGCCACGGATTGGCAATACGCCGTCAAACCGTCTCATTTTGCGCAATTTGCGCGCGCGTTAAAACTCAATCCAGCCAAAGGATTGAAGCGATTTGTGAGTTTGCAGGGCGTAGAAAAATCACAACTCAAACAACTCCATCAAACGATTTGCACGCGCCCCGCGAGCGCGCTTGCACTCAATCAAGGGCTGGAGATGCTCACGCAATCGGATTTGCGCCCTCAATTGCAACAATTAACCGTGCCTGTTTTGGCGATATTGGGCAAATTTGACACGTTAATTCCGCCTCAAATCAGCCACTGGTATCAGCAAAATTCCATTGACACACAGATTTTAAAATGCGCACATCTGCCTTTTTTGGATCCCAATTTTGCGCTCCCAAACCCCCATTGACAGCCCATTTCCTAGCGTTAATTCTGTCATTGTGGCAGGTATAATTCGCGACTAACTTTTCAACTTAAAGGCTTTATGAAAGCACTGGTCGGCGTTATTATGGGCTCACAATCGGATTGGAATACAATGACGCATACGGTGGCAATGCTCACGCAATTTGACATCCCTCACGAGGTCAAAATCGTCTCGGCACACCGCACCCCTGATTTGATGTTTGATTACGCACAAAGTGCGCGGGCGCGCGGGCTTAAAGTGATTATTGCGGGGGCAGGCGGAGCGGCGCATTTGCCAGGAATGATTGCGGCCAAAACCATTGTGCCAGTGCTCGGCGTGCCGATTCAATCGCGCGCGCTCAGTGGTCGGGATTCGCTGTTGTCCATCGTTCAAATGCCCGCAGGAATTGCAGTTGGCACACTCGCCATCGGCGAGGCGGGGGCTAAAAATGCCGCTCTGCTGGCAGTTCAAATTCTTGCCAATGAAGACAAAAATCTGGCACAAAAAATACTCAAATTTAGGGCTGATCAAACCCAAAATATTTTAGCCAATCCAACCCCACACGACTGATGAAAATAGGGATTTTAGGCGCAGGACAACTGGGCAGAATGCTCGCTCTTTCGGGTTATCCTTTGGGGCATCAATTTGGATTTTATGGCGCCAGTGATGCCCCCGCTAGCGCACTCGGCAAAGTATTTGATCCAAATTTAGATAAAAATGCACTGGCTGATTTCATCCATTTTGCCGATGTGATTACCTTTGAAAGTGAAAATACTTCGGTGGAACAAGTGCGCCAAATTCAGCAAACTGTGCGCGTTTATCCCAACGCAAAATCGCTACAACTGAGCCAGCATCGCGGCCGTGAAAAGGCATTATTTGAGACGCTCAACATTCCGTGTGCGCCGTATCAATTGGTCAATTCACTGGAGGATTTACACTGCGCCATTGCGCAAATTGGACTGCCCTGCGTGCTCAAAACCACCACACAGGGCTACGATGGCAAAGGTCAGGTGATGATTAAATCCATTACGCAAATCAAAGCTGCTTGGCAAAATATGAACGGCGCTGAGGCGATTTTAGAAGGCTTTGTGACGTTCAAACGCGAGCTTTCGCTGATTGCGGTGCGCGCTGTCAATGGCGAGCAAAAATATTATCCTTTGGTTGAAAACAATCATCACCGCGGGATTTTGCGGCTCTCAAATGTGCCTGCTCAAAACGTCAGCGCGCACGTCCAAAAATCGGCTCAGCAATATATGCAGGATTTATTAACGCATTTGGATTATGTGGGTGTGCTGACGATTGAATTGTTTGAAACCGAAAACGGACTGATGGCGAACGAAATCGCGCCACGCGTGCATAATTCAGGGCATTGGAGCATTGAGGGGGCGCACACTTCACAATTTGAAAACCACATTCGCGCACTGGCTCAGCAACCACTCGGCAGCACCGAACTCACGCATCCGCACGCGGCGATGATCAATATCATTTCTAAAACAGGCAACACAGACGCGGTGCTGGCGACTCAAAACGCGCATTTGCATTTGTATGATAAACAAGCGCGCAACGGCAGAAAACTCGGACACATCACTTTAGTGGCGCGCACTCAAAATGAATTAGCCAGCACGATTGCGCAATTTGGCGATTTTTTGCCAGCGGACAAACCCTAAAAAATGCCCTAAAAATATTTTAAAAAACGGCATCAAAAAGCAAGCAAATAAAGCGACAAAACAAAACACCGAAAACACGAACGATAAAACTATTTAAAAACCAAAACGCGCCGCTAAATTAACGGTTCAAAAATTTCAACAACGGTTTAAATTAAGCAAATTTTTGATTCAGATATTTAATAATCTCATCAGATTCATACATCCAAATCACTTCATTATCTTGAATAATTTTTAAGCACGGCACTTTGACCTCACCGCCACCGATTAATAATTCTTCACGAAACTTGCCCGCCTGAGCGTTGCGCAGTTGAATCGGCAAATTCAAACGCTTGATTGCGCGCCGAGTTTTGATGCAAAACGGACAGGCATAAAATTGATACAATGCCAAATTTTGCACCTGCATTTCAACCTTCGCTTGATCGCTCGCACTGCGCTGCATTTTTTTAGGCGAAAAAACCCAATCAATCAGCACAATCAATCTGCCCAAACCCTCACGTAATCCTTTCAATACAATTTTCATATTTTTTCCGATTGTTTCCGATTTTTAAAAAAAAATTATTTAATACTGTCCCGATAAGCAATCAGCGTATTTTCCAACAACGTGGCAATCGTCATCGGCCCCACCCCACCTGGCACGGGCGTAATCCACCCCGCCACTGCGCGCGCAGCCTCAAATTCCACATCGCCCACAATATTGCAATCAAAGGTGCGACTGATGCCCACGTCAATCACCACCGCGCCCGATTTAATCCAACTGCCCCGAATCAATTCTGCGCATCCCGTGGCTGACACCACCAAATCGGCGGCGCGAATTTTATCCGCTAAATTTTTGGTTTTGCTGTTGCAAATCGTGACCGTTGCCTGCGCATTTAACAATTCCAACGCCATCGGTCTGCCCACAATATTAGAGTTACCCACCACCACGCAATTTTTGCCTGCCAACTCAATGCCGATGGTCGTCAACAATGTCATAATTCCCTTCGGTGTGCAAGGGCGTAGCAGCGCGCGATTTTGCACCAATTTACCAATATTTTCGCTGTGAAATCCATCCACATCTTTGCGCGGATCAATCGCCTCAATCACCAGATTTGTATTCAAATGTTTCGGCAAAGGCAACTGCACCAAAATCCCATCAATTTTCTCGCTACGATTTAGGCGCGTAATCTCATCCAATAATTCTGTTTGACTAATATTAGCGGGCTTGAGAATTTTTTCTGCATAAAAACCCACCTCTTGACAAGCTTTGTCTTTATGACGAACATAAATCGCGGACGCGGGATTATCGCCCACTAAAATCACTGCCAGCCCAGGGGGGCGTGCCAGTTTTACCACCTGAGCAGCGATTTGATTTCTCAGGGTTTGAGCGATTTTTTTGCCATCAATAATCACGCTAACACCGCCCTGACTTTTGCCAAATCCTGCGCCGTATCCACGCCAAAACCCGTCGACGCACAAGCGGGCGCGATATGCACCTCAAAACCTTCGGTTAATGCGGTTAATTGCTCCAATTTTTCTGCCACTTCATAAGCCGAATTTTGCAGATTTAAATAGCGTTTGACAAAATCCGCACGATACGCATAAATCCCCACGTGCTTGAAACACACGCTCGCATCAAATGTTTGAACGTCTCGAAAAGCAGGAATCGGCGCGCGCGAAAAATACAACGCTTTGCCAAATTTATCAAACACCACTTTCACGCAATTCGGATCCAAATATTGCGCATAATCCACAATTTGCTCGCACAGAGTCGCCATCGGCAATTTGCTGGTCACTAAATTGTGTGCCACTTGATCAATCACGCAAGCGCTCAACATCGGCTCATCGCCCTGCACATTCACAATCACCTCGTCATCCGCAATATTCAACGCTTCTAAAACCTCGGCAATTCGCTGTGTGCCTGAGGTGTGATGCTCAGAAGTCATACAAACGGTTGCGCCAAATTCTTGTGCCACAGATTGAATGCGCACGTCATCGGTGGCAATAATGACGTTGGACGCACTGCTTTTGACGCAATTTTCATACGTGTGCTGAAGCAGAGGTTTGCCGTGAATATCCGCCAATAATTTTGCAGGCAGCCGACTTGAGGCATAGCGCGCAGGAATGATGACGCAAAAATTCACTGCGCTAATTTTCTCGCTGATTCTACCAATAAAATCGGAATGCCGTCTTCAATCGGATACGCTAAACCACTTTGTTCGCACACCAATTCATTGCCGATTTGTTTGAGTGGGGCTTTGCTTTTTGGGCAAACTAGGAGTTTTAACAGGGCTTCGTCAATCATAATTTTGCGCTTAATTGTTGAAAAAAATCGGCATCAAACACCGCTTCAACTTGCAAATACCACATTTGAGCGTTTGCAAATTGAGCGCATTTTACATAATCCTTAGCCGTCATAAGAATAGGATAGGGGTTTTCAAATGCCAAATCCTGCGCGCAAAACGGGTGATGATCCGCAAAAGGATGGGCAATGACTTCAATTTTTAGTTGCTTCAATGTGTCAAAAAATCGCGCTGGATTGCCAATTCCTGCCACGCCGTCACACGTTTGATGGGCAAAAAAATCCACTGACTCGCGCTCGCCTGTGGCAACATTGACAAACCATTTTGGCACTAATTTGAGCGCAATCTCGCCCGCGCGCGCCACCCCATTATTGATGACAAAATCCACGGTTTTAAGTCTGGCGGGCAACTCTCTGAGCATCCCAGCAGGCAACAAAAAACCATTGCCAAAGCGCCGATTGTCCAGCGCCACAATCTCAACTGTGCGCGCCATCGCGTAATGTTGCAAGCCATCATCGCTAATAATCAAATCCAGCTCAAACCGTCTGAGTAAATCCGCCACCGCTAGAGCGCGATTTTTATTCACCATCACCACCGCCTGCGTTTGACGCGCAATCAACAATGGCTCATCGCCCGATTGAGTCGGACAAGTGTGCGCATTCACCCACAAACTACCCGCGCGATGTTGCCCGCCATAGCCACGAGAAACCACACCAACCTTGCGCCCCTGCTGAGTAAAAAAATCCACCAACGCCATCACAATCGGCGTTTTGCCCGTGCCACCCAGCGTGATATTGCCCACCACAATAATCGGCACCTCAAAATGATGCGTGGCAAACCAACCGATTTTATACAAAAATCTGCGCAACCCGCTCAGCACATAAAACACGCCCGCCACTGGCAATAGCGCATAATTCACCAGCCCGCGCTTGGTTAAATCCAGCATTATGGCTCAATGCCCTCATTTGGATTGGCGTATTTTTTCTCGGTAAAACGCAACACGCCCGCGGCAATCGCCAGAATCAAAATGGACACCACCATAATCAGTAAATTGAATCTATCCATTGCCACCAACGATTTCATATCAATCACCAAAAATCTAGTGATCGCAGTAATGGCAATAAATATCAGAAAAATCACGGGCATTCTGTGGGTTTTAAAATAAATCCCTGTCATCGCACCCAATTCTAGATAAATAAACAACAGCAAAATGTCTTTTAACGAAGCAAATCCAGATTCTTGTTGCATAATAATTATATATTCGTGCACCGCCGCCCACGCAATCGTGGCGCCAATAATAAACAAGCCCAGCACGTGGAATAATTCAATCAATATATCGCCTAATTGATCTACGTTTTGTTTAATTTTCATCTAATTTACACCTGTTTTTGAGAGTTATTTGAAGATTGCTTGGGCATTTTTTGAAAGAATTTTGAGGTTTTTTGAGGTTTTTTGAAATATATTTTTGTCACGATTTTTTTTATCAAACGCTCAAAAGCCTTTGTTTTTTCAAGTGCTAATTATGACAAAATACCGCCCCTATGAGCATTGAATTTCGCATTTCTAACCAATATTTACGCGCCACCCGCAAAAAAGGTTTTGTGTCCTTTATTTCGGGCGTGTCAATGGTCGGACTGATTTTAGCAGTGATGGCGTTAATTACGGTTTTATCGGTGATGAACGGCTTCCACAAAGAACTCAGAGAGCGCATTTTAGGCACCATTTCTCACGCCTACATCAGCGAATACGACGGCACTGTTGCGCAGTGGAAAACACTCACAAAACGCATCCAGCAACACCCACAAGTAATCGCCGTCTCACCCTATATTGACCGCTACGGATTAGTGAGCGCAAATGGCAACGCACAAGGCGTTAGCGTGCGCGGCGTGATACCCGAATTGGAAAAAAACACCTCCGAATTGATGACTAAAATCCACACAGGAAAACTGGATTTATCGGGCTCAAACACACTCATCGGCATAGATTTGGCAAAAAAATTAGGCGTGGGCGTGGGCGATAAAATTATTCTTTTAACGCCCGAATTCAGCGCGACTTTAATCGGCATCAAACCGCGCTTTAAACGCTTTACAGTGAGCGGAATATTTGATGCGGGGGTGCAAGAATACGACAATAATTTAGCCTTTATTGCACTCGCTCAAGCGCAAAAACTCTACAGTATGAAAAATCAAGTCTCCGCCATTCGGCTCAAAGTGGAAGATTTGTTTGAAGCGCGCAAAATCACTGCCGATATTGTGCAAAATTTGGGCGAAAATCGTTATTATGGAATGGATTGGACGCGTCAAAAAGCGAATTTCATCCAAGCCTTAGCACTTGAAAAACAAATGATTGGGGTGATTTTGTCGTTAATTATTGCAGTGGCAGCGTTTAATATTGCCTCAATGATGATTATGGTGGTGACCGACAAAAAATCCGAAATTGCGATATTGCGCACTTTAGGGATGCGTTCGGGGCGCATTGTGAAATTATTTTTTTATCAGGGAATGTCCATCGGATTTATCGGCATTGTCATCGGGCTGATACTCGGGGTGTTGCTGTCGCTCAATATTGGCGATATTGTGAGTGGCATTGAGCGAATTTTTGGCTTTCAATTTTTTCCCACTGATGTATTTTATATCAACCGTTTTCCTTCGGATATTCATTTAATGGATGTGATTCAAGTCACACTCGGCGCGTTTATTTTGGTGATTTTGGCAGCCATTTATCCCGCAAAACAAGCCAGCAAAGTCAATATCGCCAAAACACTGGGAGGGCTTTGATCGTGCCAGCGCTGATTGAATGTCGCAATTTGGACTATCATTATGCGGACGGAAAGCAGCAAACGCCGATTTTAAGCCAGCTTAATTTAGTCGTCCAATCGGGCGAATCTATCGCGATTTTGGGACAATCTGGCTGCGGAAAATCCACTCTGCTCAATCTTTTAGGCGGCATTGATCAGCCGAGCGACGGCGAGATTTGGTTCAAAAATACCTGCCTAAATACACTCAATGACAATCAAATCACTCAAATTCGCGCCGAGCATTTTGGCTTTGTGTATCAATTTCATCATTTGTTAAAAGATTTTAGCGTGTTGGATAATGTGTCGATGCCGTTGCTGATTCGTGGCGAACACAAATTTCTAGCGGCGCAAAAATCCACCAAATTGCTGACACAAATCGGGCTGGCGCATCGCCTCAATCACCTGCCCTCCGAGCTCTCAGGGGGCGAGCGTCAGCGCGTTGCTGTGGCGCGTGCTTTGGTGACGAGTCCGAGTTGTTTGCTGGCTGATGAGCCCACGGGCAGTTTGGATGCGCACAATGCGCGCGAGGTGTTGGCGCTGATGATTACACTCAATCAAATGCAAAATTCAGCGCTGATTATTGTGACGCACGACGAGAAAATTGCGCAAAAAATGCAGCGTGTTTTAAGACTGGAAAACGGGAAATTGCGGGATTTGGATTGAATATTTTTGTGAATTGTTGGCTCAATTATTGGGTGAATTTAGGGGATTTAATCAATGATTTAAAGCGCAAAAAACGCTTCAAAAACACCAGCGCACAATCTTAAACGCTATCCTCAAATGCTTATTTAATCGTAGATTTAATTTGAGTGAGCGTATTGCTCGCATCCACATAACACAACACTGGCGCATAATTTTCTAATTCCTGAGCGTTGTAATCCGCATACGCCGCAATAATCAACAAATCGCCCACCGAGACTTTGTGCGCCGCAGCGCCATTGACAGAAATCACACCCGAATTGTCCCGACCGCGAATCGCATACGTGCTAAAACGATTGCCATTATTAATGTCGTAAATGTGAATTTGTTCAAAGGCACGAATGCCTGCTGCGTCCAGCAAAACCCCGTCAATTTCGCAAGATCCTTCATAACTCACTTCACAAGCAGTTGCGCTAACTCGGTGCAGTTTGGCTTTTAAAAAAGTGCGGCGCATCTCAACCTTAACTCAAAAATTGAATCATAATCCCAGCAGCAATCGCCGAGCCAATCACACCTGCCACATTCGGACCCATTGCGTGCATCAATAAAAAGTTGTGCGGATTGGATTCTAGTCCAACTTTATTGGAAACGCGCGCTGCCATCGGCACTGCTGAAACGCCCGCTGAGCCAATCAAAGGATTGATTTTGTGCTTGCTAAAAACATTCATCAATTTTGCCATCAGCAAACCACACGCCGTGCCAATCGAAAATGCCACCATTCCCAACAACAAAATCCCCAACGTGTCCAATTGCAAAAATGTATCCGCCATCAGTTTTGAGCCGACTGCCAATCCCAAAAAGATGGTGACAATGTTGATTAGCGCATTTTGCACAGTGTCGCTCAAACGATCCACCACGCCTGATTCTTTCATCAAATTGCCAAACGTAAACATTCCCAATAACGGCGCTGCGTCAGGCAATAACAACGCCACCAGCAGCAGCAAAAGAATGGGGAAAATGATTTTTTCGGTTTTTGACACTTCCCGACATTGCACCATTTCTATGACGCGCTCTTTTTGAGTCGTCAATGCACGCATAATCGGCGGCTGAATCAGCGGCACCAATGCCATATAAGAATACGAAGCCACCGCAATTGCACCGAGCAAATCAGGGGCTAATTTTGACGCCACATAAATACTGGTCGGCCCGTCCGCACCCCCAATAATGCCAATGGCAGCGGCGTCTGTCAGACTAAAATCAAACACGCCAATACTCGTCAGCCCCACCGCACCGAGCAATGTGGCAAAAATCCCAAATTGAGCAGCTGCGCCCAATAATAACGTTTTTGGATTTGCCAATAACGGCCCAAAATCAGTCAGCGCGCCAACGCCCATAAAAATAATCAAAGGAAAGGCGCCAGACTCAATGCCGATTTCATAAAAAATATGCAAAATACCGCTGCCCTCAGCAATGCCCGCCCCAGGAATATTGCTCAAAATCGCCCCAAAACCAATCGGCAACAGCAGCAAAGGCTCAAACTTTTTAACAATGGACAAATACAGCAGCAACATACCGACAATCAGCATCACGCCCTGTCCCCAAGATATTTGGTATAAACCTGTGTTTAGCCAAAGTGTGTGTAATTGTTCCATATTTTTCGCAGTAAAATTTTTGGTTGCTACCTGAGTTTTCTCAAATATCGTTTAGCGCAATACTAATAAAGTCTGTCCGACACTCACGCTATCGCCTGCTTTGATGCTGATGCTCTCCACCACGCCGCTTTGATTTGCCCTGATTTCGGTCTCCATTTTCATCGCCTCCAAAATCAGCAACACATCGCCCTCGGCAATTTCTTGCTCTGGCTCAACTAATATTTGCCAAATATTGCCCGACAACGGCGCGCTGATGGTTTTATCTTTAACGGTTTCTGTGCTGCCCGCGGCATTTTCTGCCGATTTTGATTGGTTTTGAGTGGGTTTTAGTTTGGCTTTCAAAGATTTTTTGTCGTCTGATGCAATGCTGATGGAATCAATTTCCCCATCATCAGACACCTGCACAGAATACGCACTGCCCTTGAAAGAGACAATATAAGTGCCTTCACCACTTCTACTTTCAACACAATCTGTGGGCTGTGGGTCGGATTCAAAAAAATCAGGATTATTGCGATTTTGCAAGAAAAGTGCGCCAACCTGCGGAAACAGCACATAGGTCAAAAAATCGTCTATTTTGTGCGCTGATAAAATGATGGATTTTTCAGCCACCATCATCTCAAATTCTTCTTCCAGTCGTTGCATTTCTGGCGCAATACAATCTGCGGGTCGGCACGTAATCTGCTCGGACGCGGATAATTCCAACGCTTTGGCTTGCAGGGCTGCATCCACTGGCGCAGGCGTGGCGCCATATTCGCCTTTTAAAATGCCCGAAACTTCTTTGGTAATTGTTTTGTAACGCTCGCCTGTTAATACATTTAAAACCGATTGAGTGCCGACAATTTGCGAAGTCGGCGTCACCAGTGGAATGTAGCCTAAATCTTTGCGCACACGCGGGATTTCTAACAAAACCTCATCCATCCGATGGGCTGCATTTTGCTCGCGCAACTGACTTTCCATATTTGTGAGCATTCCGCCCGGCACTTGAGACAACAAAATACGCGAATCTACACCGCGCAACGAGCCTTCAAACTGCGCGTATTTTTTGCGTATTTTTCTAAAATACACGTCAATCTCTTCTAATTTTTCCATCTTCAGCCCAGTCTTGCGCGGGCCGTGATCCAAAATAGACACCACCGAATTTGTGGCGGAATGCCCATAAGTCATACTCATTGAGCCGATTGAAGTATCCACTCGATCCACTCCTGCCTCAACTGCTTTGAGAATCGTGGCAGTGGAAAGCCCCGTGGTGGCGTGCGCGTGCAATTGAATCGGAATGTCAATCGCTGCCTTGAGTTTGGTGATTAATTCATACGCCACATAAGGCTGCAACAATCCCGCCATATCTTTGATACACAACGAATGCGCGCCCATATCCTCAATTTGTTTGGCAAGATCCACCCACAACGCCACCGTATGCACAGGGCTCACCGTATAAGAAATGGTGCCTTGCGCGTGTTGCCCTGTGTGAATGGTTTGATCAATGGCAGTTTTTAAATTACGCACATCGTTGAGTGCATCAAAAATACGAAACACGTTGATGCCATTTTCCACGCATTGATCCACAAATTTGCGCACCACATCATCGCCGTAATGCCGATAGCCCAACAAATTTTGCCCTCGGAGGAGCATTTGTTGCGGGGTTTTGGGCATCACTTTTTTAATCTCACGAATCCGCTCCCACGGGTCTTCGCCCAAATACCGAATGCACGCATCAAATGTCGCACCACCCCAAGATTCAACCGACCAATAACCGATTTTGTCCAACTTATCGGCAATCGGCAACATATCATCAATCCGCATTCTGGTGGCAAATAACGACTGATGCGCGTCTCGCAAAACCAGCTCAGTGATGCCCACTGTTTTTTTCTGAATCCGAACAGGCTGCGTAATATTTTTTAAAAAATCAATCATTTATAATCCTCGGTGCATCTTAATGGCTTGTTCAATCACAAATTTTGCCTCTTCATCCAATTCATCGCCCAAATATAAATTTTTGGTAGTGTTGGTTTTTTGGTGATGTATTTTTTGAATAATCACCGACATTAACTTAGTGATAAATACCAGCAACAGTAAAAATAAAAACACAAAACCCATCCCAAAATAGGTCAGATTAATTGCCTGTGCTAAAAGAGAGGTTTGCTCCATCACATATGCTCGCTATTAATTTTTGAGACGGAAAGAACGGGGTTGTAATGTTTAAAACCCTGTATTTCAAAGGCTTTATCAAAAAAATTATGCCCGATTTTTAAAACGTTTTTAATGGATTTTGCTCCAATTTTTCAAAATGCTACGCGCTCTAAAACTGATCAATTAAATGGTACCGATGGACGGGGTCGAACCGTCACTCCCGTAAAGGAACTGGATTTTGAATCCAGCGTGTCTACCAATTCCACCACATCGGCAAAAAAAAAACTATTTGTGTCTAAAAGTAATACGCCCTTTGCTCAAATCGTAGGGTGTCATTTCTACGGTGACTTTATCGCCTGGCAAAATCCGAATATAATGTTTGCGAATTTTGCCAGAAATATGCGCTAAAACGCTGTGTCCATTTTCCAACTCAACCGTAAAAGTTGTGTTCGGTAATTTTTCTTTGACCACGCCTTCCAACTCAATATAATCACTTTTTGACATCAGTATGTATTGTCTCGCACAAGATAAAACCAGCGCATTTTACCCGATTGTTATTCAATCAGCAAAAAACTCTCATCCGCCCGACAAACGCTATAATAACGCTATTTTTTTGATGAGCCATTGATAGAATAATGAACATTAGTTTTGAATTTTTCCCGCCCAAAACCGAGCAAGGCAGGCAAACTCTGCAACAAGTCAGCACCGAATTAGCCACCCTCAAACCCGAATATTTTTCTGTCACATTTGGCGCAGGTGGCACCACACCCGAGGCAACACGCAACACCGTGGCAGATTTGACCAAAACGCTTGCCACACCGATTGCCCCACATTTGTCGTGCATTCATTCTAAAAAATCCGAATTAATCCATTTGTTGGATAATTATCAAACCCAAGACATCACTCGGCTGGTGGTCATCAGAGGCGATATTCCACTGGGCGCGCAAACCATCGGCACGTTTAAATACGCCAACGAATTGGTTGCATTTATCAAATCACATTACGCTAACGCGTTTCACATTGAAGTTGCCGCTTATCCAGAAATGCATCCGCAAGCGCACAATATTCACAGCGATTTGGCGCATTTTGTGAATAAAGTCAAAGCAGGCGCTGATGGCGCGATTACCCAATATTTTTACAATCCAGAGGGGTATTTTCGCTTTCGCGACGAAGTGCACAAATTAGGCGTGGATATTCCCATTACGGCTGGAATTATGCCAATCACAAATTACACACAATTGACGCGATTTTCCAATTTGTGTGGTGCTGAGATTCCGCGATGGATTTTGACCCGATTGGAATATTATCAAAATGATGCGGATTCGCTGGCTAAATTTGGCGAAGAAGTAGTGATGAATTTGTGTCAAACCTTAAAAAATCAAGGCGTGGATCAGTTTCATTTTTATTCACTAAATCGCGCCGCGCCCTCATTCAAACTCGCACAACAATTACAAGTTTTATAATTCAAATTTTGTCATTTTGTGCACTGCAAAACTTCACACCGAAGATAATTTAAACGCACCCAACGCCCATTTTTTCAATTGACTCAGTGCACGAGTGTCGTCGCTCGGTGCTTCCAGCCCTTTCAAACGCTTATTTAATTCTCGCCAAAGGGTTTGATGTTGCACATTTTTCTGATGCTCAAATTCTATTTCTGATTTGAGTTTGTCAATTGTCTGCATCAATGCCTGCTCATTTTTGGTCAGTAAATTATCACAAACACTGGCTTTCAAAACTGCATCATTTTTAATCTGTTGCATTCTTTCAATCCGCTTGTCCAACTCAGAATCACACCGCATATTTGGATACGCCAGACGCAAACTGTCAATCGTAATATAGCCTTCATACGATTGCAACTTGCCAGAATTGATTTGCTTTTGCAGTGCGCGCCGACCCACGCCCAACATCCGCGCCGCTTTTGAAACGCTGATTTTAACCATCATTCTCCCCTGTTTTTTATCTCAAAAAATACCTCAACTGGACTTATTCTATCAGTCGCTTGAGTGCTTGTAAAATGCCGTCATCACCCGTTTTCGGTGCCACCAAAACCTGCCCAAAACCCAACAAATTTGCACGCGTTTGAATGCGCGCGCTCAGCACAATCAGCGGATAATTCAACAAACGACGCATCAATTCTGGTTTGAGAAAAGCCACCATCTCTACAAATGCCGTCAAACTCTCCACACTCGTCATCGTCAAAACGCCGTTATCACTGTCCAAAAACTGATTTAGCGCGGTGCGATGATGCGCGGCCAGCCGACAAGGAATACGCTCATACGCCTCAAGATATTCAATCGTGTTGTGTTGTTTCAACAGAGCAATTTTGAGCGTCTCCACCCCGCCTTTTCCTCTGACAATCAAAATATTTTGCGCGCACAACTGACGCATCGACGCTAATTTTAACAACGCCAAACTAGAGGCTTTGTGTTTGGGAAAATCCGTCACTGCCACGCCACAATCGGTTAATTTTTGGGCAGTCGCCGCACCCACTGCAAAAATTTTAGTCGCGCGCAAATCCACTGTTCTCAACGCTTTCAAGCCATAAATCACCGCATTTGCACTGATAAAAATAATCGCGTCGTATTGTGAATCGCGCGGCTCAGCATTCAACGATTTGACCCATAAAGTGGGAAAAAGCAGCGCGCAATGCCCTTGTTGTTTGATCAAATTTTCTAAGGATTTGACTTGTGCCAGCGGACGTGTGAGCAGAATGTTCAAAATCCTAGCAACTCTGAAATGGTGCGAATCGCGCGTAAATCTCGGCTGATTAAATCTGGAAAAATAAGCACTGTCGGGGTGTTAATTTGGGCAATTTGTTCCAAATACGTGCGGATTTTTGCCTCATTTCCCACCACCACAGAGGCATTATTTTGGCTGGTTTGCGCGGTGTTTTTTTCTGGATTTTTCTTTGAATTTTGCGCGGTGTTTTTTACTGAATTTTGCGATAAATTTTGTATTGACGGCAGCGCATTTGCCACAAAAATTGCGCGCTGATTAAAAGACAAAACCTGTCCCGCTGCGGATTTTTCACGCAAATTTAGGGGATGAAAATCCAACTGTTGCGCGGATTGAAAACACAGCCGATAACCCTCAAGTTGCGCCAAAATTTCGGGAGCGGGGGCAACATCCACTTGCGCCCACAAAGTAAATTGACGCCGATAGTTTGCCACCTGCGCCAAAATTTGAGTTAATTTATCAGCGTCGTTTAAATCGGTTTGCGCAATGGACAGCACCAATTCAAAATCGTCCTCGTCCTCCAAATCAGCAAAAATTTGCGCCAAATCTCGCTGATTTAATCCCCCAAAAATCGGCAAAACCACGGCTTGAAATTGGGTGGAATAATAATCCAGTCGCCACGTTTTAGGCAAACCCTCGGGATAAAAATTCGGCTCAAGTGTCAAACCGCGATGCCCTATTAAAAATTCTGTCTCACTCATATTTTTTTGGTGTATGCCTTTATAATAGCGCAAGTTTTTACGAAAAAAGTTATGATAACCATTCTATTGCCGATTGTTGCACTAATCTCGGGCTTTGTGTTGCTGATTTGGAGCTCGGATAAATTCAGCGACAGCGGCACCAAAATTGCCAATATTTTTAAAATCTCGCCCTTTATTATTGGCATTGTGATTTTTGGTTTTGGCACTTCCGCACCCGAAATGATGGTGTCTGTGTTTGCGTCAATGAATGGCAAAACCGAGTTGAGCATTGGCAATGCGATTGGTTCAAATATTTTTAACATTGCCCTAGTGCTGGGCGTGAGCGCGCTGATTGTGCCGCTCAAAGTCAATCAAACAATTTTAAAAAAAGAATGGTTATTTTTAATGCTGGTCACGATAATCGCGGGCGGATTGCTGTGGGATCAACATTTGGGCGAGTTTGACGGGCTGATTTTGTTCTCACTTTTAATTGCATTTTTAATTTACGTTTTCAAACAATCCAAACACGATCACACAGAATTAGATGATTTCGGTCAAAATACAGATAAAAATATAAACAAAAACACAGGCAAAACACAGGCAAGAAAAACTTGGATAATGCTGACATTCAGTTTAATTATGCTGATTTCCAGCGCAAAATTGGTGGTGTGGGGTGGCTCAAGTTTAGCACTTGCATTTGGCGTGTCGGATTTAATTATTGGCTTAACGGTGATTGCGCTCGGCACCAGTTTGCCCGAACTGGCGGTGTCAATTACCAGTGCTTTGAAGGGCAAACACGAGATGGTTTTGGGCAATATTATCGGCTCTAATTTATTCAACACGTTGGCAGTGCTGGCGATTCCAGCGATGATTCATCCTGCAAATATTCCCAGCGATATTATGCAGCGCGATTATCCGATTATGTTGTTGCTCACCGTTGTTTTGTTTTTCGTCTCTTATAAATTTAGCAAAACCAGCTCAATCAATCGGTTTGAGGGTGGCATATTAGTCGCCATATTTGGTTTTTATATGTGGCAATTAGTTTAGTAAAATGTGGCAAATCTCGCTCAATGACGCAAATCAAACGATGGATTTTGGCAAACAATTGGCGCGTTGTTGTGAGCGTCTCAACACGCCCGTTGTGATTTATCTCAGTGGCGATTTGGGCGCGGGAAAAACCACGCTGGCACGGGGAATTATTCGCTATTTTGGATTTGATAAAGTCAAAAGCCCCACGTATTCTTTGGTGGAAAGCTATCAAAACGCGGCCATTCAAATTCATCATTTTGATTGTTATCGGCTCTCCAATCCCGAAGAACTCAACTACATCGGCATTCGCGATTATGCCAACGCAGACATTCAGCTGATTGAATGGGCAAATCTTGGGCGCGGAATGATTGCCGCAGCTGATCTCAACATTATGCTGGACGGCGATTTTGACACACGAATTGCCAAACTGACGGCGCACAACCAAACTGGCAAAACATTACTCAAATGTCTCTCAAACTTTTAATCAAATATTCAATCAAACCTGCGATCAAACTCGGCTTATTTTTGCTCAGCGTTGCCACATTTAGCGCAGCGTATGCGGACAATAAAACCACTTTATACGATTTTCGGTTTTGGACAGCGCCCGATCACACCCGCATTGTGATTGACGTTGAGCGCGGCATTCAATACAAATTAACCACCAGCAAACACAAAATTGATCTTTCAATTTGGCGCGCAAAATTACTCAATCGCACCTACAAAAAAATATTTTACAAAGACAAACGGATTCGCAAAACGCACATTCAGCGCGTCAAAAATCAGCTGCATATATTTTTTAGAACGCATCGGGATTATCAAATTAAAAGTTTCACGCTCAAACCCAACGCAAAATACAAACACCATCGGCTGGTGATTGACGTAGTGGATCGCAAAACCCAAAATATCAGCAAAATTTACAAAAGAATCTCGGCAAAACGCAGTTTGAAAAAAATCATTTTGATTGACGCGGGACACGGCGGCGAAGACCCAGGGGCGATTGGCTACAAAAAATCCAAAGAAAAACACATTACCTTAAAAATCGCCAAAAAACTCGCCAAAAAAATCAATCAAACCGCTGGAATGAAAGCAGTTTTAACGCGCACAGGCAATTATTATGTGCCGCTGTCCAAACGCATTCGGATTGCACAAGCGCATCACGCCTCGGTATTTATTTCAATTCACGCCGACTCGGTCAAACGCCGTGGTGCTCGGGGTGCATCGGTCTACACTTTGTCCGCCAAAGGAGGCTCCACCAAATTTGCCAAACAATTGGAGCGCTCAGAAAATACCGCGGATCAATTTGGCGGGGTGAAATCTTGGGTTGAGGGCGATAAATTTTTAAATCAAATTTTGTGGGATTTTTCCAGAAAAGATCGCGACATTCAAAGCCAAAAACTCGCTAAAACGATTTTGAAAAGAATGGGGAAAATCGGGCATTTGCACAAAAAGAGACCGCAAAAAGCAGGATTTCTCGTGCTCAAAACGCCTGCCATTCCGTCTGTTTTAGTAGAAACTGCGTTTATTTCTAACCCAAATGAAGAGCGCCGACTCAACAATCCCCGCGAACAAAACAAAATCGCTGAAGCTATTTATCGGGGTATTTTGGATTATTATCGCTAACCCGAAAACCCGAAATTTTGTTTTCAACCGTTATTTTTTGGGTGCAAAATCCTGCGCTGGCGGCTGATAATCAGGATCATTTGGATTCATAAATATAAACCCGTAATCGTGCTCTGGGTTGATTTCATCGTAATCCACCACCATTCCTTCGAGCAACGCTTTTTGCGCGTAAGCAATAATATATTCCACCCCATTGGATGCCAAATGAATGTCGTTTTCCGCACGCTCGTCAAAGCCCATCAAATAGCGAAATCCCTGCTCGGTTTGATCCACTGAAAAGCGAATCAGCAGCCCTTCGGTGTCTGGATTGTGGGTGGATAATTGAATCTCTTCAACCGCGCGTTTAGTGATTGTAATCATCGTGTGTGTTTTCTCATAAAATGAACAAATTGACTCACCCACGGATTGTGCGCCACGTGGCGTAAATGGGTGTAAGAGGCCAGCAAATTATCAATAATAATGCCGTCGTGGCGACCATCCACGCCCGTGCCACGCAAAACTCGGTAAGCATATTGGGTGTTTGGACTGATATTTTCAAGCGTTGAATAATGAAATTCGTGAGCATAAATACACTGAGTTGCAACATTCCACGGGTGATTTTCACTCGGCTCTAATTGCACATAACCGCGCCCAATCGGGGTTTTGCTCAGCACTGTGTCAGCCTCAATCACGCCCGCCATCGGATAAGAATCGTGCTGACGAGTAATCTTGCGCGTTAAATACATCAAACCGCCACACTCGGCATACGTGGGCAAACCTGATTTGATTTGGGTTTTAATATCCGCTAGCAAGGTTTGATTCGCTGCCAATTTTGCCAAATGCATCTCTGGAAAACCACCGCCAATAAACAACCCATCCACCGCTGGCAAAGCACTGTCTTTAAACGCATCAACCGTCACAATCTCCACCCCTAAAGCACCGAACGCCGCCAAATCATCTGGATAATAAAAACCAAATGCGCTGTCTTTGATGAGTGCAACTTTTAGGGTTTTGGGCGTAATGTGTGCGCTTTCAATCACTGCGCGTGCGTGCTTGAGTGTTGGATTTTGAGGTTGAACTGATGCCAGATTTTTCCCTGAATTTGGATTTGGATTTGAATTTTTGGCTGAATTCAGAGTTTGCACTGATGGCTGATTTTTGGCTGAATGTTGGCTCAAACTGACAATGCTAGATAAATCCACTTGATCACTCACCTGAGCCGCCACTGTGTCAATCAATAATTGCGATTGAACGCATTCATTCGCAGGTTTTAAGCCCAAATGACGTTCGTCAATTTTGAGCCCGTCCGAGCGCCGAATCGCACCCAAAACACGCACATCAGTATAATATTCAATGGCTTGCACGAGTTTGGATTGATGCCGATTGCCCGCTACTTTATTGAGAATCACGCCCGCAATATTGAGCGCACTATCAAATGCCTGATAACCGTTAATCAGCGGCGCTATGCCTCGGGTAATGCCACTGGCATCCAGCACCAACACCACGGAAACATTCAACAATTTTGCCAAATCAGCGTTCGCATCGCCGCCCGTGATTGACAATCCATCAAACAAACCTTTATTGCCCTCAATCAAACTGAGGTCGCAGGCGGCGGATTGTTGTTGATACAAATCCACAATTTCGCGCTGGCTCATCGTGTAGAAATCAAGATTGTAACAGGGATTGCCACTGGCCTGAGACAGCCAAATCGGATCAATATAATCGGGGCCTTTTTTAAAAGGCTGAACTGAAAAATTGGGTTGTCTGAGTGCGGCGCACAGCCCCAAACTTACCAAGGTTTTGCCTGAGGATTTATGCGCTGCTGAGATATAAATCGCTCGGCGCACCTGTGTTGTCATTTAAAAACTCAAAAAAACAAAAAAGACTATTGCTTTTTATAATGCGGGTCAGCCACCGAATCGGACAAATTCTCAGGCAGAAATGGTAAAAATTTCACCAGCAAAGTAACCATCATCAACGCCAAAGCAATGCCACTAACGCCGAGTAAAATTTCAGCCCAAGATGCCGAATACGTGGCTAAACCGCGATAGCCTTCAATAATTTCTTGCCCTGGAAATAACTCAAATGGCACTGCCTGACCGCCAATAATCAGCACATATAATTGAAACAAACCGCCCAAAATCACCAATACAGCTGCCAATCCTAACATCGGACGATTATTTTTAAACGCGGGATAATACAACAAAAATAAAGGCACCAGCGATCCCAATAATATTTGACCGTACCAAAACAGCGCAAAAAACGGACTGTCCGCAGAAAATAAAGCCTGACGAATATTTTCATTTTCAGCAAAATAAAAATCTCTCAAATGAAACACAATCACAAAATACAACACGCCGACAATAAACACGCCCAATAGATTGCGCAATTTGTTCAGCAACACATCGCCCAACGGACGATTGGTCCATTGATAACTTGCCATCAGCACCAAAATAAAAAACGCCAAACCAAACGAAAATGACATAATAATAAATTTAGGTGCCAAAATCACCGCATCGTAACTATGTCGCGCCACCAATAAACCAAAAATAGAGCCCGTTCCTGTGGTCAAAATAAACCGCCAAATAAACGCACCGATGCCCGCATAGCGCGCATATTTATTCATTCCGCGATCAAACATCATCCACAAATACACTGCCACAACGACAAAAAATCCATTGTATAAAATAATATTCCAAGCAAAAATTGACTTGAAATTGTATTCTGTCATCGCCACAATCAGCCGATCAGGGCGACCCAAATCCAACACCAACACCATCAAACCGCCTGCCAATAATGCCAATGCCAATAATGCCGACAGTCTTGATAACGGTTTGTATATTTTTTTGTTAAAAACAGAGGCAATCGAGGCGACATTGAGCGCGCCCGAGGCGGCAATAATCAGAAACAACGCAAACACATGGGGCATTCCCCAAACGATGCGATTGTGCATACCAGTGACCCAATGACCATTATGCTCCATATAATACACAGACGCTAAGCCAGCCAGCAAACCCAAACCCAAACCAGCGAGTAGCACATAAAATCCCGTGCTTTTGCCTTCTGTTTGTAAAAATCGAATATTACTCATAAAAAAATCCCACTATATTCCGCTATAACGCACGCCAGTATTTAAATTTAAATCGGCTCTAATTTGTGTGCTTTGCACCGATTTTAAGGTTTGATTGATTTTGCTATTGGCATCATACAAATCCCCAAAAATCACCGCATCGCTTTTCACGCTATTCACACAGGCGGGCGCCTCGCCTTTATCCACTTTATGCACACACAAAGTGCAAGATTCTACCGTGCCTTTTCCGCGTGGCATATGCTCGCGCTGATTGGTTAAATCTTCATGCACAAATGAGCGCGCATCGTAAGGACACGCCATCATACAATACCGACAGCCAATGCACAGATGCTTGTCAACCAACACAATCCCATCTTCGCGTTGCATAGAAGCATTCGTCGGACAAACATCGACACAAGGCGGCTGCGCACAATGCTGACACATCAACGGCAGATCTGTGATTTTGCCCGTGGTTTTGTCTTTGACTTTTAATTTTTTAATCCAACTCGCTCGCTGATCGCCCGTGGAATGTGTCTCGCCACCCCAGCCCTGCTCTTTTTGACAGGCGCTGACCATTGTGTCAATGTCGGATTCGGTGAGTTTATTGGTGTCTATCAGCATCCCCCAGCGTTTCGCGTTGGTCACGGGGTTTTTATTATCCGCTGCAAATGTGGTCAGTGTGATGCCACCTGCAATCGTGGTAACGCCGACAACTGCCGCACCTGTTTTAATAAAATCCCGCCGATTTAATGTTTTGCTCATCTCAATCAATCCTACTCTGGTGTTGTCCGATGACAACTGAAACAATCTAGACTCACCGCTACTTTTTGATGACAAGTGGAACAAAACTGCCCAGTTTGATTAACTGGCACATATTCAGCAGTGGTGCTAGATTTGCCCGCATGACACTGAATGCAAGCTTTCAGTGAGCTTTCCTCAGTGCGCACGCCTTGTCTCAGGGTTTGATCGCGTTTATGCAACAACAAATTCGGATGCATTTTGCGAATAATGGAAATATCTTGATGATATTTTTTCTTAGCGTCCATCATTGTTTGCGCTTTTGACACTCCATCAGTGCGATGGGTGTCTTTGCCATGCGCAAATACACTGCTCATCAAAGACGCACTCAGCAAAAAAGTTAGAGCAATAATCCATATTCTACGCATAGCAACTCTCTTATTCGCCTAAGCCCATTTGAATGTAGCCTGTCGGACAAACGTCTGCACAAATATGACAACCGATACACTTAGCATAATCAGTGTCCACATATCTGCCCAAAGTTGCCTGATCTTTTTTCACCTTAAACACCGCGTCTTGAGGACAATACATCACACAATTATCACACTCAAAACACAGTCCGCAAGACATACAGCGACCCGATTCTTGTTGTGCTTCTTTTTCAGAATAGCCAATCAAACGCTCTTCAAAATTTCCCAAAACGTTATCTACATTCACTATTTTGTGATTGCGCTGATTGCGCTCTTCGTGATCAAAATGCCCTAAAAATAATTCAGTGTGCGGAATAATTGAGGCAAACGATCTGTCTTCAAAATTATGCACCGCATAATTAGCACTGTCTGTGCCTGCCTCAGAACTGCCTTTTTTATGAGACTCAGGTGCCAAATCCCATTCTTCAAGTTTTGCCATCAAATCAAAATAATGCACATCAACTTTAGGACGAGATTGCTGTTTAGCGCCCAGCAAATAATCGTGAATACTTTCTGCTGCAATACCTGCCTGCCCAATTGCCGTAGTTAATAAATGCGGACGCACTACGTCGCCACACACAAAAAACCCTGGTTTGTTCGGCACTTGATAATTGCGATCTGCGTCAATAAAACCTTTTTCATTAAAAAATGAATTGTCGATGCCCTGACCATCCACACTTTGCCCAATCGCAGAAACGATTAATTCACACTCAATGTCAAATTCTGAACCCTCAATACGTGTGTTGCCGTCTGCTTCTAAACGCACCATACGTAATGCAGTGGCACGCCCTTCCGCGTCAGTCACCACTTCTATGGGTTGTAATTGCCCTTGAATTTCCACGCCCTCGCGGGTGGCATCATCAATTTCTGCTTGTGCCGCGGGCATATTTTCAACCGTAGAACGTGTGGTTAATAACACCTTTGCACCCAACCGTTTGGAAGTATCTACCACGTCATGCGCTGTGTCATTAAAAATAATATGCTCGGGGCGATCTTTATCAGCCACGTGATCTATATGCCCTAAACGGCGCGCAACCGAGACCACATCAATAGACGTATCGCCACCGCCAATACAAATGACTTTGCCAGTGATGTGCTTTAAACGCCCTTGATTGTAGGCCTCCAAAAACGCCACACCAGAAACGCAATTCCCCGCTTCACCACCTGGCACAGGCAATGCACGACCGCTCATCGCACCAATTGCAAACAATACCGCGTCATATTCTTTTTCAATTTCTTCAATCGTGATATCCACCCCAACTTTAGTGCCGAGTTTGGTTTCAACGCCTGTTTCTAAAATCCGATCAATTTCGTATTGAAGCACATCGCGCGGCACTCGATAATCAGGAATGCCATACATCATCATGCCGCCTAATTGGTCGTATTTTTCAAATACCGTCACGCTGTGACCTTTGCGACGCAGCTCCAAGGCCGCCGTTAAACCGCCACAACCGCCACCGATAATCGCGACTTTTTTGCCAGTATTTTTGGCATTAATCACAAATTTATAACCCTCATCCATTGCCGTATCGCCAATAAACTGCTCAACCGCGTTAATCCCTACGGTGTCTTCCACTTCATTGCGATTACAACCATCTTCACACGGCGCT
The DNA here is from genome assembly GCA_964603245.1 of uncultured Piscirickettsiaceae bacterium. Lineage (GTDB taxonomy): Bacteria > Pseudomonadota > Gammaproteobacteria > PS1 > Pseudothioglobaceae > CAZRUL01. The sequence continues at coordinate 10,022 of CAZRUL010000006.1, read as the reverse complement.
GGACACACACGACCCATAATGGACGGAAATGGATTTGCATCGGTAGAACGACGAAAGGCATATTCTTGCCACGACACATCGCCTGGTGGCTTTTCCATACCGCGCACGATATCTAGCCAGCCACGAATATTATGCCCAGAGGGGCAAGAGCCTTGACACGGCGGCGTTTGTGCGACATAAGTAGGGCATTTATGCGAGGTATCATTTTGAAAAATCTTTTGATTCCACGGCACGGTTCCCGTGTCATCACCCTCATCTTTAAACATTCTAAAGGTGTGATTTTCGCCTTTCCAAGTTTGTCCGTATGGATTTTTTTGCATTGTTTTAGCTCCTGTCTTCTATTGATCTATTGCTTCAGCTTGCGCTACATTTGTTTTTTGTGTTTGAGGTTTTTCCATAATAATTGCGTTGCTCACTAACTGATGAACGCTCACAATCATATAAGGATCAAAATCAAATTTTGGCAAAACTTTACTAAATTGGGATTTACAAATCGCACAAATGGCAGCCAATGTATTCACCCCATCGGTTTTTTCCACTGTCTTCAGTGCTTGCATTCTAGGCATAGCGCCCTTGATTCGAATCTCCATCAAATCATCGGTGAGTATGCCACCGCCACCGCCACAACAAAATGTGGATTCCATAATAGTGTCGCGCTCCATATCCACATAATGATTGCAAACGGTTTTAATCACATCGCGCGGCAAAATAAACTGTCCGCCCTCAATACCGCCCATATTCGTTGCTCTGGCAACATTACACGAATCATGAAACGTCACGATATGCTCGTCATTTTGAGATTTATCAAAGGCTAATTTGCCGCGCTGAATTAAATCGTGCGTGTATTCAATAATGTGCTGAGGCTGAGGATAGCGCCCATCTAATTGATTTTGTAATTTCAGCCCAAACTCATCACTTGCGCCAGCCCCCACACCCGTGAGCGTATTCCAAAAACTATATGCCACGCGCCACGCATGTCCACATTCACCCACCATTACGCGCGATACTTCCAAATCCAGTGCGGCTTTGCGAATCCGCAGCGCAGCCTTGCGCATCACATCATAACTGCCGATAAACATTCCAAAATTTGCCCCTTCGGAGGCATATGAACTCATCGTCCAACTCACGCCATCTTGATGAAATACCTTGCCATAACCAATTAAACCATCAATATGTGGCTCAGCAAAATAATCAGCGGACGGTGTAATTAACAAAATTTCCGCCCCTTTAATATCAAGCGGATACTTCACCGCAATCCCTGTTTCTTCCTCAATTTCCTCTTCAAGATCCATCAATGTATGGCGCAAAGCAGGCTCGGGCAGACCCAGATTATTGCCAATTGTGAGCGCTTTGCCCAAAATTTGATTGCAATATTTTTGACCCACGCTAATGGAATCCATCACCTCACGCGCAGCCATTGAAATTTCTGCCGTGTCAATGCCGTAAGGACAAAACACCGAGCAACGGCGACATTGAGAACACTGATGAAAATAGTTATACCAATCATCCAGCATTGCATCGTCTAATTCTTTTGCGCCAACTAATTTAGGAAAATATTTGCCCGCAAATGTAAAATGACGACGATACACGCTGCGAAATAAATCCTGACGCGCCACAGGCATATTTTTAGGATCAGACGATCCCAAGAAATAATGACATTTATCTGTGCAAGCACCACATTTAACACACGAATCTAAAAACACTTGAACAGAGCGATATTTTGATGCCAGATCGCCCATTTTTGCAATCGCAATTTCTTGCCAATTGTCTGCTTTTTCGCCAGGAAATCCCAAAGGTTTTTGAAATTCTGCAACGGCTTTAAACGGCCCGTCGCCCTTCATCGCATCTTCGCGAATTTCAGGAATTTCTAAATATGTGGGTAATGCAGGTATGTCGAAATCTTTTGCCATGCTACTCATCCTTGCCAATAGTTTGTTCTAATCTTACTTCCTGTTGCTGTTCTTGCGCTAAAGCCCAAGGAGAAATATGGCGTTTTTTACGCGCATTGTCCACTTGATTACGTGTCGGACTAAAAAAGATACCTGGCACATGCAACAATTTAGAAATCGGAAATATCATTATTAGCACCAGCGCTAAAAAAAGATGCATCAAAAAATGCACTTCGGTCGGTAAATTTGCCCAATTAAACGTCAATAAACCCGAAGCAAAGCCTTTCACCATCATCACATCGGTGTGATTTGAAGTAAAGGTCATCACCGTGCCACTGATGGCGATAACGAGCAACAATATCAACATTAAATAATCGCTCGGCGCAGAAATATAGCGCACTCTATCCACAAAAATACGACGACCCAACAAGCCGAACAAGCCGATTAACAACATAAAAGCCGCATATTTAAAAGGCTGCATTAACAAAAATACTTCAGGCAAATCGCCCGGCCAAAAATAACGCAAATGATGCAACAAAACCAGCAACAAACCAAAATGAAATAACCAGCCAAAAAGCCAAGTCCATTTGCTGGATTTAAACAAACTTTCAAACAAGGTCACTTCTCGAATCATCCGAAAAATCACACCAGTCTGGGTTAGCGGAGCGGGAGCAATAGGAATTTTAAGCGGTGCAGGTGTTATCCAATATTGATACACCTTCCTCGTCATACCAATGACAAATATGGCTAACGAAATATAAAATAAAGCGGTAAAAAAAATGCTTATCGCAGACATATTTATTCTCTAATCTTAACGTTAAAAAGATAAAAAACGCCTTTTAAAATAAGAGGCGTTTTCTAAATCAAGTCGGTGTTAGATACAACCTGTCGGCTTTGGCAGACCCGCAAAACGACAACCTTGCTTGCCTGGACCGTATGGAAATAAAGAATATAGGTATTTAGAATTACCCTTATCTTTGCCCATTTTTTTGCCAATTGCTTTAGTCAATACACGCACTGCTGGTGCAATTTGATATTCCTCAAAATAATCACGCAAAAAATTAATCACTCCCCAATGCTCATCAGACAATTCAAGATCGTCATCCTTTGCCATTTGAACAGCAATTTCCGCCGTCCAATCCTTAAGATTGATTAAAAATCCTTCTTCATCTACTTTTGCACCTAAAATCTCAGCCATTTACTTATCTCCTTAATTAAAAAAAATTATAAATTAATGTTTTTTTTACAACTATAAACCACATTCAACAAATGAGTATCTTATCAAAATTTGATTATTTTACTTTGCATCTCAACGAAACTGCGTTTTGCTATCTTTCAATAAAAATTAAACCCAAGAAACTGAGGTTTTATGCGCCACCACTAAATCCACAAACCCCGCATAATCCACCAATTTAATATTGTCCGCAACCTTTGTCAAAAGCCCTCTCGCCTCAACATCACCCTGTAATGCATACACTCTACCCTGCTCAGCGAGACCTGCAATCATTGAAAAATTGTTATTATTTGAGGCAGAAATCACGCCATCTTCAATTAATAAAATTACACTGCTATCGTCAATAACATTCAAACAAGACTGCAATGAATTTTTCTCAAAAGACGATTTATTTACCGTATGTAACATTCCTATTCTCCTCTTTTTAGAAACTTAAACAAACATCTTGTGCAGAGATGATTTTAGCAAGCTCGGCATTCGGCAATACACTGACCGATGGTTTTTCTGCCCAATCGTCGTCTTCGTCTTCATAGACTAACGGCATTAAATCGTCCGCTGTCAATCCACGCTCTTCCAAAGATTCTTTAGAAACGTAAAGTTTGTTAATGTCGTAGTCGCCTAATGCACGGTAAGTTTTGGAAAAGTTTTTCATTCCAATCGCATCAGAATTTTGATCTTTAATAATTTGATAAACGCCGTCATCCATAAATACCAAAGACACATCTTGTTCAAAAGCCGCCGCAATTAATACCACTTCTAAAGACTCTAATGCATACACCGTGCCAAAGGATGGGCGGCGATTTAAATACATAAATTTCTTTATTTTCATCTTAATCTCCAAACACAACCAAACGATCCGATTGAATTCCAGCCTCAATCAATTGACCTAACCCTGAAATCCGAAACGCTGGATGAATGTTGTTGCCATCAATGCTATTTTTACTGGATTCAGATTCATCCAATAAACCACGACGCAGTGCTGCTGCCACACAAATCACCAAATCAAGATCAGCGCCATCGGACTGTTTGAGATCAGCCCATTGCTTGACCACATTACGATCGTCTTGCGGTGGAATGGTAAAACGCGTGCCATTATTCACACCATCATGATAGAAGAACACACGAAAAATCTCATGTCCTTGCATAATCGCAGCTTTAGCGAATTGATATGCCGTATCAGATGCCTGATGCTGATACGGACCTTCATTAATTTGAATAGAAATTTTCATTGCTATCCTTTTAAAAATGAATGTGTGCGGAAGAATTCAACTGATGACGCGTTCCTTTCCAATCCGAAATATGGAATTTAGTGAACGGCAATCCCGTCTTTTCAAAGAATGCTGGCCAACCAATCCGATCAACCCATTCTCCAACTCGTTCCCAATCGCGCGCATCTGCTTTATAAACAGCAAGAATCTGCTTAACCACTGCGCCAACTTCCGGCCATCTCGGTGGATTGTTGGGCAAATTAGAGGCCACTAATTTATGAAAAGAAGGCTTGGATCTGGCATTGGAATTTTTACCACCAATCCATATGGCAATCTTTGAATATTCGGGATCATTAATTTGCATCGGTGGACACGGTGGAAAACACGCGCCACAACAAATACATTTCTTCTCATCTACTTCAAGCGTTGGCTTGCCATTCACCATCGCTGGACGAATCGCTGCCACTGGACAACGCGCAACCACCGTGGGACGTTCGCAAACATTTGCCACTAAATCATGGTTAATTTTAGGCGGCTTAGTGTGCTGAATATTCAGCGCAATATCACCCTGCCCGCCACAGTTAATTTGACAACAAGAAGTGGTCATATGAACACGATTTGGCATTTCTGCTTTCACAAATTCTTCGTGTAAATCGTCCATCAGTGACTTGACTATGCCCGAGGCATCAGTGCCTGGAATATCACAATGCAACCAGCCCTGCGTGTGTGAAATCATCGTCACCGTTGGACCCGTGCCACCCACAGGAAAGTCGTTTTCTGTTAAGGCTTTAATCAAAGGCTCAACCTTAGACTCAACATCCACCATAAACTCTACGTTAGAGCGCATCGTAAAACGCACAAATCCATCGGCATACTCATCGGCAATGTCGGCCAATTTTTTGATGGTATAAACATCCATTTGTCTCGCCGTGCCACAACGCACTGTCCAAATAACTTCATTGTTTTTTGAAGTATGACGCAATACGCCTGGACGCGGACGATCGTGATATGCCCATTGTCCATAATTACGACGCATAGTTGGATGCATATATTGAATGGGATCGGGACAACCAGATTCAATAGGCATTCTTGGTGGTGCTTTTTTAGCCATATTTATTTCTCCTAACGATTAATTGTGTTGATTAAATTGTGAATTATGCGTTGGCTTCGGCTTTAGCTTCGGCTTTCTTTTCAAACCACTTAACCGCTTCCTCGTCCCATTTGTCCATTCGAACATAAGAAATTGTGCGCGTTGAATTCACCATATTAGGATCTACGTCCAAACCAATTCCTTCAAGAAAATTAACAACGCCGATACGCTCAATCATTTCACCTGTTCTTTCATGCTCCAAAGCATTTTCAGCAAAGAAATCTAGCACTTCGCCTGCTAATTCTTCAAGCACTTCGCGATCGTCGGCATTATCCAATTTCATAAATGGAATCATAGTCGTGCCAAACAAATCTCCAATCTTCAACGTGCGCTTGCCGCCAATAGAAATGGTCACGCCTTTGTCATCGCCTGTTGCCAAAATTGCACCGTCGGCACCATTTTTCACATACTTATGCGTTAATGGTGAAGTTGCATTGAGACAATGCATACATTTCACGCAATTGCCATTATCAATACTGACCGAATCGTCTTCATTTAAAGTAATTGCACTGGTGGGACAACGAGAAGTAATATTATCCACCACATACGCACGACCTTTGTCTGCGACCATCGCTTTCCAAGCAGTTTGGTTAATCTTGATATCGTCTCTCCAAGTGCCAATCACTGAAAAATCAGCACGTTGAATAGAATTCATACAATCGTTTGCACAGCCTGACACTTTAAACTTCAATTTATACGGCAAAGCTGGACGATGCATATCGTCTAAAAATGCATTCACTAATGTGCGCAAAGCGGCTTGTTCATTGGTGTTTGACATTTCACAACGGGCAGCACCCACACACGACATTCCAGTGCGAACCGCTGGACCTGCGCCACCTAAATCAAAACCGTAGTCGTTAAATGCATTGAAAATATTTTGCGTCGTTGCCTCAGTTGAGCCTTGCAACATAATATCGCCAGATTGACCGTGAAATGCAATCAAGCCAGAACCACCATTATCAACAAACATATCGCACATATCTCTCAATAATTTTGAGGTGTAATGCATTCCTGCTGGGGGCTGAACGCGCAACGTGTGAAACTCGCCCGCTGCTGGAAACTTATATTTTCCATCTTCGTCTTTTAATTCGTTAAACCGTGGAATGATGCCGCCACCATAACCAATCACGCCAACTGTGCCACCTTTCCAGTAGCCTTTTTTAGTCACGTATGAAGTTTCTAATGTGCCAAGCACATCGCGCACCATCGCCGCACCTGCGTGATCGTCATTTGCCAAACGCTTTAAGCCCGTTACGAACGAAGGCCAAGGTCCATTTTCTAATTCGTCAAGATTAGGAGTATTGTATAACTCTTTTGCCATTTTGTCTCTCCACAGTAATTATTTAAAGAACCCCTATTCCAACCGCGACACAGAAGTATATGAACTGCGAAATTATACGCATTTACACTCAACACTATGATTTATTAGGAGTGTTTCAACCTACCCCCGATGGGATAGAGTCGCTCTAAAATCTTTGCGATGCTGTTGTAATCATTGACATAACGCCTGATTTCTGCGCCACTGTTTTTTCAACGCTCGCTTAAAAATTGATCCACACTTTGCGCCACCCCGCGCCCTTCGTGAATCGCCCACACCACCAAAGATTGCCCTCGGCGACAATCGCCCGCAGTAAATACGCCAGTCGCAGAAGTCTGATAATCGCTCTCATTCGCTTGATAATTGCCGCGCGCGTCCAATTCAATGCCAGCATTTTCACTAATATAATGCTCGGGCGATACAAATCCCATTGACAACAAAACCAACTGCGCATCCCAATTGCGCTCGCTATGCTCAATCTGGTGCAATTTTCCCGATCGAAATTCCACATCCACCGTGATCAAACCCGTGAGTTTGCCCGCATCGTCTTTGATAAATGATTTAGTCATCAGTTGATAATTCCGCGGGTCTTGCCCTAAAACCTGAGCAACCTCCGCATGTCCATAATCCACTCGATAAATCAACGGCCACAACGGCCACGGATTGTTGTCGGCGCGCTCAATCGGCGGTTTGCTCATCAGCTCAAAATTCACAATCGACTTTGCCCCTTGACGCAGTGCAGTGGCAATACAATCCGTGCCCGTGTCGCCACCGCCGATCACAATCACATCTTTGCCTTGAGCAGACAAATGTGAGGCATCGGGCTTGCCAGTATCCAGCAATGTTTTGGTGCTGTGCGTTAAATATTCCATCGCCAAATGCACGCCCGCACATTCGCGATTTTCCACCATCAAATCACGCGCTTTAGTCGCGCCAGTGGTCAGCACAATCGCTGCAAAATCTTGCTGTAATTGCGCAATGCTGATGTGTTTTCCCACATCGATGCCCGTGATAAATTCCACCCCTGAATTTTTTAACAGTTCAATCCGCCGCGTCACCACATCTTTGCCCAATTTCATATTCGGAATGCCATACATCAGCAATCCGCCCGCGCGATCACTGCGCTCAAGCACGCTCACACTGTGTCCGAGTCGATTCAATTCATCAGCCGCCGCCAACCCAGCAGGGCCCGAGCCGATAATTGCCACTCGTTTACCACTTCGATATTCCACCGAATGCGCCACAATCCAGCCCTCTGCAAAACCGCGATCTACAATCGCTTGCTCAATATTTTTAATGGTCACCGCAGGATCGTTAATCCCCAAAACACAAGCACCTTCGCACGGCGCTGGACAAACACGACCCGTAAATTCGGGAAAATTGTTGGTTTTATGCAAGCGAATTAACGCGGCTTGCCACTGATCGCGATACACCAAATCATTCCACTCGGGAATCAAATTATCCACAGGACAGCCATTATCCGATTGACAAAACGGCACTCCACAATCCATACAGCGCGCGCCCTGAGTTTGCAAATGCGCAATTTCATACGTGGTAGAAAAAATCTCTGCGTAATCCTGAATGCGCACCTCAATCGGACGATAGGGCAGGGTTTCTCTCCTAAATTCTTTAAAACCAGTTACTTTTCCCATAAATAAAAATCAGCCAATAATCAAGCGCGCAATTATGCCATATTTTTATCACCTTCAAATTGTTAGCATCGCAACATTTAAACGCGGCCGAATTTTAGTCGCAGAAATCTCCCAGAACAACGGTATAATTGCCCGTTTTTTTGCCAAATTTATTAACGTTATGAATCTAATTGATCAAATTGAAAGCGAGCAACTCAGATCAGATTTGCCTGATTTTTCCTCGGGTGATACGATTGTTGTCAAAGTAAAGGTGCGCGAAGGTGAGCGCGAAAGGCTACAATCCTTTGAAGGCGTAGTGATTGCTAAGCGCAATCGCGGATTAGGCTCTGCATTTACAGTGCGAAAAATCTCATACGGCGAAGGTGTTGAGCGGGTTTTTCAAACGCATTCCGCCACCATTGACAGTATTGAAGTCAAACGCCGTGGTAAAGTGCGTCAAGCAAAACTGTATTATTTACGTGGTTTGACTGGAAAATCTGCCAGAATTAAAGAAAAATTGCAGTTAAAAAAATAACGCAACGCTCAAATTGTTTCCCATAATGCCAGTAATACTGGCATTTTTTATCTCAAAAATCTGCCAAAATTATCCTGATGAACACACAATTAATTGATGAATTTCTGGATTATTATTGGCTCTCAGCAAGTGCGAGCAAAAACACATTGTCGGCTTATCGCTCAGATTTACAATTGTTTGCGCAATGGCTAAACGCCCCACTCACCGAAGTGGGCAGTCAAACCATCAGCCAATATTTTCATCATCGGCAAACGAATGCGATGAGCAGTGCCACTCAGGCGCGGATTTTGACGTGTTTGCGCACGTTTTATCAATATTTACTCAATCAAAAATTAGTGACCAGCGATCCAACTCAGCCACTACGTCATCCAAAACAAAGCAAAAAATTACCTGTTTTTTTGAATATTACCGAAGTGGATTTATTACTGTCCGCGCCTGATTTGAACACGGTTTTTGGACAACGCGATCGGGCAATGTTGGAGCTTTTGTATTCGTGTGGGCTGCGGGTCTCGGAGTTGATTGGCTTGAGTTATCACAACATTCATTTAAACGAAGAATATATTCACGTTCACGGCAAAGGCGACAAAGAGCGCGTTTTGCCGATGGGTGAGGTGGCGATTGATTATTTGGAAAATTATGAAAAAAAAGCGCGCCCTTTGCTGCTCAAAAAAGGACAAACCGATCATTATTTTTTGAGCAATCGGGGATCGGGGATGAGTCGGCAAAATTTTTTCTACATTATCAAAACTTACGCGCTCAAAATGGGCATCGACAAACCCCTTTCACCGCACACATTGCGCCACGCATTTGCCACGCATTTGGTACAACGGGGGGCGGATTTACGCAGTGTGCAATTGTTGCTCGGGCATAGCGATATTACCACCACCCAAATTTATACCCACATTCACAACGCCCAACTCAAAGCACAACACGCCACGCATCACCCGCGCGGATAATTGAACGCATAAAAAAAACACCGACAGAATCACAGTCAAAAATCAAAAAACGATGGCAATTGCGCTTAACGTGTGTTTATCAATCATTAAATACTATAAAA